>JAMDEN010000173.1 GCA_023487035.1 Actinomycetota bacterium | reverse complement strand
TGGAGAAGATATATATAATAGAAGAATAATTAATAAGGAGTATTTCGTTCATGCATTCAAAAAATTTCCTGAAAGATTTATATGGTTTACTTATGGATTTGATCCTGATAATAAAAATTACCTGGACATAGTAAAAAAAGACGTTTCAGATGGTGCACGTGGTATAAAATTATTACCATCTGCAACAGGGTTTACCATGGACGATAAGAGACTTATACCTCTTTTTAAATATTGCGAAAAAGAAAAATTGCTAATTAGCTTAGCAAATGAATACTGGAATTATTTGGATAGACCTCCTCATACTAAAGACTTTGGCAAATATTGTGCTCCAATTCATAAAATAATTGAAGAATATGATATAAACTGGATTTTTAATCACCTTGGTTGTTTTAACTGGACTGATGAGTTTCCTCATCCCTACGGCACAGTAAAAAAAGAAGAAATATTTAAAAATTTAGATGAATTCATTAAATTAATGTATCATCCCAACGTATGGACTCAAAATGCCTACGTTGTCGCTTATTTTAGAGATGAAGAGTATCCATATCCAACTGCTCATAAATTAATGAAGGGTTTAATAAAAGAAATAGGAATAGATAAATTTATATTTGGCACTGATTGGCCATGGACTGAACGCTTCTGTAAATATAAACAACAGATTGAAATGATAAGAAATGCTGATTATATGACAGAGGAAGAAAAAGAAAAATTCTTGAGTAAAAATGTAGAGAAATTTTTAAATTTATAATATTTAATCTGGATTATTTAAGGGTTGCAGCCTTCAATAGTTAAAATAAAATTATGAGTAATGGCTAAGTTGAGAGATTTTAGAAATTATCAATGCTGTTTTATATGAAGATATTAATAGAAATAATATAAGAGGATAATAAAATGATTACAGCTATTTATTTATATAATTTAAAAAAGGGTATAAGTATTAATGAATATAAAAAGTGGTCAATAGAACGTGATCAAAAAATCGTTAATAGTTTCGAAGGTATTAAAAGTTTTGAAGTATATATTAATAAAGGCCCAGATAAAAGATGGGATGTATTTGAAATTCTTCAAGCTGAAAGTTGGGAAAGATGGGTAGAAATTGGAAAGTCACCTGAAATGAATGAACTCAAAGAAGAGCATAAAGAATTAGTAGATAGAGATTCTATAATTAAGTTTTATGGGGAAAAAATTATCTAGTCTTTATAAGTTTTATTTATGGATTATAAAAATTTAATTAAGTTGACTGATTATTAACCTTAAAAAAGTAATAATAAAAATTATTAACTATATTAAAATAGGAGAAATAATTGAAACTAAATGTTGATGCACACCTTGGGTGTTTGGGAATTTATGCAGAAAAATTTTTACCCAGTGGCTATTTTGAAGATTTAAGTATTGATCAGAAGTTAGAGATAATGTCAAAAATTAAAGGTCTTACAGGAATATTTACTTTTTATCCAACGGCTCCACTTCCTAGTGATCCTGATAAATTATTAAAGAAATTGGCAGATTATGGTCTTGTTGTTTCAAATATTGCGCCAAGTTTAACTTGGGGTGAATCAAGGTTCAAACATGGCGCACATTGCACCACTGAAAAAAATATTATAAAAGAAACTATAAAATCATATAAGGAAGCAATTGATTTTGCAAAGGTGATTAAAGCAGATAGTGTACTTTTATGGCCGGCTCATGATGGGTTTGACTATCCTTTTCAGGTTAATTATAAAGATTGTTGGAAAAGACTTGTTGAAACTGTAAGAGAAATTGGTGAATATGATACTAGCATAAAAATAGCACTCGAAGCAAAATCAAAGGATCCACGGCAAAAACAGTTTATAAATAATACTGAAAAAGCACTTACTTTCATTAATGATGTTGGTCTTGATAATGTAGGATGTGCGCTTGATATAGGGCATGCTTTAATGGCTGGAGAAAGCCTTTCAGAATCATTAATGCTTCTTGATTTACATAAAAAGCTTTTTCAGATTCATTTTAACGATAACTATAAAGATGCTGATCCTGATTTAATGTTTGGAACAATAAATTTCTGGGAGATACTGGAATTTTTTTATTATTTCAATAAGACAGATTATAAGGGATGGTGTGTAATAGATATTATTTCTCCCAGAGATGATAGAGCTAAATCTTTAGAGGTATGTGTAAAGTTAGTTTGGAAGTATAAAGAATTGGCAGATAAATTAATGAAATTTGAGAAAGAAATAGATTCAAACTTAAAGGATTACCATTTTTCAAATAATATGGAAATATTAATGGGTATCTTGTTTTAATCTCTACGTCTTTGTCAGAATATTAGGAATAATTAAATATTTTATTTTTTTATTATTTTACTTCAAAACTACATTTATAAGATGAGTTGAGCAAGAAATACATGGATCGTATGCCCTTATAAGCATCTCAACTGCTAAAGTTATTTCTTCTTTTGTTTTATCAAGTATATTTGGTATTAAAGCTTCGAGGTCCATTTCCATGTTCTTAAGATTCTGACCGGTAGGAATAATTAAATTGGCTTTGGTGATAATTCCATTATTGTCAATTTCATATTCATGGTAGAGAGTCCCGCGTGGAA
>JAMDEN010000027.1 GCA_023487035.1 Actinomycetota bacterium | reverse complement strand
GCATTAAATGCTATATGGTCCGGTGTAAAAGATACAAGTACAGCTTTAGACGATGCACAGGCTGAGATACAGCAAAAAATTAATAAGTTAAAAAAGTAATAAATATTATTGATTTTAGGGCAGGAAAGATGCTTACAAAGAAAAGAACAATCTGGGATTCCAGAAGAGGCCTATTATTAATATTGCCTGGAATTTTATTTTTCAGTTTGTTTTTTTTATATCCCATTATTTATTCGGTTAAACTTTCGTTAACTGATGCTAGCTTTTTTAATCTTATAAAAGGACCTGAATTTATAGGATTAAAAAATTACAAAGAATTAATCTTTGAAGCAAAATTTTTCCTGCCCTTATTAAAAACATTTTTATTTATATTAACAAGCGTTCCGCTAAAAATTATTTTTGCATTGATATTATCAGCTTTTTTTAATTTGAAGTTGGTAAAACTAAAACAAATATTATATCCAGTTATATTAATTCCGTGGGCACTCCCCTGGTTTCTATCTGTTATGGTTTGGAGAGGAATGCTGAATGTTGATTTTGGTATTATTAACCAAATACTACAAAAAGTGGGTTTACCAGCAGTTAATTGGCTTAATGGAGTTTGGACTTCGTTTTTAACTTATAATATCGTAGAGGTTTGGTTAACTTACCCATTTGTAATGTCTGTTATCTTGTCTGCAATGCAAAGTATCCCTGATAAGTTATACGAATCAGCTAAAATGGATGGTGCTAATGAATGGAATAGTTTTAAATTTATTACATTACCGATGCTAAAAAAATCTCTGATATGGGTTACATTAATACAAATCATGGCTTCTTATATGATATTTGGTGTTCCATTTTTATTAAATAAAGGTGGACCTGCAAGGATTAATGAATTTCTGATGATTTATGGTTATCAGGAAGCTTTTAGTCAGGGTAGATATGGGTATGCTGCAGCATTTATGGTATTGGTATTTTTTATTCTATCATTATTAGTATTTTTATACGCAAAAATAACAAAAGTGAATGAGGAGAATTAAAAATTAATATTAGAAAAACCATTTCAATATTTTTTTTAACTTTATTAGTTATTATAATTACACTACTTCTAATTTTTCCCCTAATGTGGGTAATATCTAGTGCTTTTAGGCCATACAGTACTTTATTTACTACAGACATAAGCTTTATACCAAAGAATGCGAATATTGAATCATTTAAGTGGGTATTTTTAGAGTCTGATTTTTTTATATGGTTAAAAAACAGTTTAATAGTATATATTATTACAGTTATAGTTACTTTGTTTATTACTATTCCTGCGGCTTATGCTTTTTCAAGGTTTAATTTTTTAGGGAAAGGGTTACTCCTTAATAGCTATTTTATATTATCCCAGTTCATGAGTGGTATGGGAATTGTAGCACTGATACCACTTTATACAATATTGGTAAGACTAAAATTAATAAATTCACTGGTTATCTTAGCATTAGTTTATACTGCTTCTTTAATTCCTTATATTACATGGTATTTAAAGACATTTATTGATACAATCCCAAAGGATTTTGATGAAGCTGCATTAATTGATGGAGCAAGTTTTAATCAGATATGGAGGTTGGTAATATTACCTCTTGCAAAACCTGGAATTTATACAGCATTGATTTTTATTTCGATAATTGTATGGAGTGAATGGGTTTTGGCAGGAATATTGTTAAATTCTGATAAATTCACAATGCCTGTTGGATTAGTGACACTTCAGGGTAGATGGGAGACACCATGGAATCACTTTTCAGCTATGGCTCTAATATATGCGATACCGATGCTTATTTTATTTATTATTGGAAGAAGATATCTAAAAAGTGGTCTTACAATTGGTGGTTTAAAACAATAGTTTGAAATAAAAATATAAACAGGAGATCTTTGATTATAATGAGTAAAAATTACATAGAACTTAATTGGGTTAAAGATGCTATATTTTATCAAATTTTTCCGGATAGATTTTATAATGGTAATTTGAAAAATGATCCGCCCGGTGTTGCTCAATGGGAAAGTTTACCAACGAGGAATAATTTCTTTGGCGGTGATTTGGAAGGGATAAAGAAAAAATTACTATATCTTAAAGAAACGGGAATTAATGCAATTTATTTGAATCCTGTTTTTAAGGCTGGCACAAATCATAAATATGATACCTGGGATTATTTTTCTATAGATCCTGCATTCGGCAGTGAGTCAGAATTAATAGAACTTGTTAATAAAGCTCATAACCTTCATATAAAGGTAATTCTGGATGGTGTTTTTAATCATTGTGGTGATGGTTTCTGGGCTTTTAAAGATGTTTTGGAAAAAGGTAAAAAATCAAAATATTATGATTGGTTTTTTATATTAGGAGACAAGATTATCAAAGACCCTGTTAACTATCAGACAGCTGGGGGATGTGAATATCTTCCTAAGTTAAATGTTAATAACCAGGAGACAAGAAAGTATATATTTGAGGCAGTTAGTTATTGGACTAAAAATGCAAAAATAGATGGTTGGAGACTGGATGTTCCCTGGAAGATAAGTTTTGATTTCTGGAAAAATTTTAGAGAATTAGTAAAAATAATTAATCCTGAATCGTATCTGGTAGGAGAAATTTGGCGAGACCCTGAATTTTGGATTCATAGTGATACATTTGACGGAGTAATGAATTATAAATTAAGAGATTTGATAATTGATTTTTGCATTAGAGATTCTCTAGATGCAGAAGATTTTGATTATGAATTAAAATATCTTTCAAAAATAATGGGTCAAAAAATTTATTTTATGTTAAATCTTCTTAGCAGTCATGATACTCCCAGAATATTAACTTTAGCAAATAATGATGTTAGCAGGGTAATTTTAGCTATAACTTTTTTAATGACGTATATTGGTGTGCCGATGATTTACTATGGTGATGAAATTGGAATGGAGGGTGGCAATGACCCGGACTGCAGGAGGACTATGATATGGGATGAATCACTTTGGAATAAAAAAATAAACAATACCTATAAGAAGCTGATTGATTTAAGATTAAATCATTCTTCATTAAGAACCGGTGAATTTGTAACCTTGCTGGTTTTTAACAGATTCTATTCATATTTAAGAAGTGATTCCTCAGACAACATAATTGTTGTCATCAATGCAGGAGAAAGACAACCGGATTTGGAGATCCCTTTGCCCAATAAATTAAACGCTAATAAGATATGGGTTGATATTCTTTCAGAAAAATATTTTGAAGTTTTAAGTAATAGATTGATTTTGAAAAATATAACCAGATATACCAGTTATGTTTTAAAACCTGTACAGACATTTGGAAGATAAAAAATAAAATGACTTTTTTAAATTAAATGAGAGTATTAGAGGCAGCGATATTTGATCTGGATGGAGTAATTACTGATACTTCTTCTATGCATTTTAAGGCATGGGAAGAACTGGCAAAAGAAATTGGTATAAAATTGCCAAAAGAGTTTAATGAGAAGTTAAAAGGTATCAGTAGAATGAAATCTCTTGATTTAATATTACAATTTGGCAAATGCAAGTGTTCAGACCTGGAAATAAGCATGCTTGCTGATAAAAAAAACAATTATTATCTTAATTATGTTAAAGCAATTACAGATGCAAATTTACTTCCAGGTGTTCTTGAATGTTTTAATCTGTTGAAAGAAAAAGATATTAAGATTGTTTTGGCATCTGCAAGCAGTAATGCAAATTTAGTAATGAAACTTTTGAATATTGAAAATTATTTTGATTTTATTGTAAATCCAAAAGAAATAAAGGAAGGTAAACCTGATTCTGAGATATTTATTAGAGCTGCAGAAGGAATTGGAATAAAGCCTTGCAATTGTATAGGGATTGAGGATTCGGTTGCAGGTATTATTGCTATAAACAGTTGCGGGATGTTTTCAATAGGTATTGGTAAAAAAGAAGTGTTGTATATGGCCAATATTTGTATTAAAGATTTAAAAGAATTTAACTTAGAGGAAATTCAGGCAATGGGAGGTTTTATTTGAGAAGAATTTTAAGTGGAGATGAGTGGACAATTGTACAAGAATGCTTTGATGATGAAAATTCTTTATTTTCGGAGAGTATTTTCAGCCTTGCAAATGGATATATGGGTGGAAGAGGTAATTTTGAAGAAGGATATGGTGGTAAAACTTTAAGATCCTTTTTTCATGCTGGAGTATATTATCCTGATAAAGCACAATATGGCTGGTATAAAATCGGATATCCTTTAAAAAATAACAAGGTAATTAACTCTCCGGATATAATTGGAATAAAAATAAAAATTAATGGCTCAAAATTAGATTTATTTAAAAATAGTTTTAAAAATTTTAAAAGAATTTTAAATATGAAAAATGGTTTGCTGAAAAGATCTTTTATATTTATTGATAAAGACGGAATGCAATCAGATATAATTGTTAAGCGATTTTTATCAATGCATAACAAGAATTTGCTGGCTATCTCATATAGTATTGTACCTATTGACCGTTCTGCAATAGTAGAATTTGAACCTTATATTGATGGTAATGTCACTAATTCAGACTCAGGAGAAAAAACTGATTGTTTCTGGAAAGAGGTTTATAAGGATGAGGAATCTCTGGTTGTTAAAACTAAAAGTACTGATTTTCATATAGCTTCAACAATGAGAGTAAAAATATCTTTAGATAATAAACCTTTAAATTCTGAATATATATCAGTTAAAAAAGGTAAATATATAGGTCAAAAATATATCATAAATTTACCTAAGAGGACAGCACTTAAAATTGAAAAATTTGTATCAAGTTTTAATTCAAGAAATATTGAAAAAAATGAAATTTTAAAATTATCAAAATCAGATATTGCCAATAATTCAAAATATGATTTCGATTATTTATTGCTGGCTTCTGAAAAAAAGTGGAAAAAAATTTGGAAGAAAATTGATATAAAAATTGATGGAGATGTTTATTCACAGCAGGCAATAAGATTTAATTTATTTATGTTGAATTCAACTTATACAGGAGAAGATAAATCTCTTAATATTAGTCCAAAAGGTTTTACTGGAGAAATGTATAATGGTTCTACCTATTGGGATACAGAAATTTATTGCCTACCTTATTTTCTATATTTAGATTCGCAGATTGCTAAAAATCTTTTATTATACAGATTCAACTTTTTACCACAAGCTATAAACAATGCAAAACTATTAGGGCTTAAAGGTGCACTATATCCAATGATAACTTTAGATGGAAATGAAGGTCATGCAGAGTGGGAAATAACATTAATGGAGATCCATAGAAATAGCGCGATGGCATTTGCTATTTATAATTACATAATAGCAACAGGTGATACAAATTATATGGTTGATTTTGGCTTTGAGGTCATAGCAAATATAGCAAGATTCTGGGCTGACAGGGTTATTTATAATTCTGAAAATAAGGTATATACAATATTAGGAGTAACTGGGCCTGATGAATTTCATAATAATGTTGATAATAATTGGTATACAAATTTAATGGCAAAATGGGTTTTAAATTATGCCTATAAGCAATCTGCCTGGCTGAAAAATAAAAATGAAGAAAAATTTAATGAAATTTGTAAAAAATATAATTTCAAAAAGGAAGAGTTTAAAAAGTGGCAGGAAATTTCAGAAAAAATATTTCTTAACAGAAAAGGTGATATTTTCGTACAATTTGATGGTTTTTTTGAAAAAGAACAGTTAACAATATATGATGTTCCACATGACCAATTGCCTGTTGTACAGCACTGGTCCTGGGATAGGATTAATAGGGTGAGCTTAATTAAACAAGCAGATGTAATTCTTGGTCTGTATTTATTAAGTGACCATTTTACTTTAAATGAGAAAAAAGAAAATTTTATTTTTTATGAATTAAGAACATTGCATGAATCATCATTATCTCCATCCATATATTCAATATTAGCTTCTCATATAGGTTTATACGATAAGGCTTTTGAATTGTTTAAAAAATCTGCACTATATGATTTAGAGGATATAAATAATAATACGGAACATGGTTTGCATATTACTTCAATGGGCGGTACATGTTTATCAATCCTGGAAGGATTTATAGGATTAAAAGTCAAGGACGATAAGATACAAATCTCACCTTATCTGCCACCTGAGTGGAAATTATTAAAAGTGAGAGTTATTTTTAGAGAAAGGTTGCTTTCTATATCAATATCAAAAAAAGAAATTTCTATAACGCTACTTAAGGGAGATGATATGGATATTTTTATTTATTCTAATAAATTCAATGTTAACAAAGAAAAATGTTTAAAATGCCGCCGTATTATTTACAACAGCAAGAATTAGTACTTTGGTTTAGTTTGAAGTTTTAGAATTAAGATGAATTTGGGATTCAACCAGTGTAATCCCAAGGATTTTAAAATGCCTGTCAAAACTGAAAGCTTTTTCTATTCCTGCGCTTTCCATTAATGCAAAATCTATACAATCAAAAAAACTTAAGTCTTCAGGTTCTTTTTTCTCCAGAAATACTTCAAGTCCCCTATTATGAATAATTTCGTCAACCCAGATAATCTCTATCAGATTCTTTTTAATCTCATTTGCAAATTTTGATGCAATATCATAGCCCATTTTACTTCTTAGAACAGTATATGTTTCAGCAAGCGTATAATTTGAAGTTATAAGATGTTCATTGTTTTTAGACAAAATACTGCTTATAATTATAGCTTCATTATGAAAGTTATCATTTTTATTTAATAACGCATAAAATGCACTCGCATCAATAAAGACACTCACTTTGTTAACTCCTCAATAAGATAATCCTCACCTTTAACAGACAGATCTGCCGGACCTTCTGCTGCGAGATTAATCAGTTTTATGAGAATTTCTGCAGACTTAACAGATTTTTCTCTATTTCTTATCCTTAACTCTCTTGAAAGCATCTCTCTTATAAGATCAGACACAGTTCTTCTCTCATGTTTTGCTTCTTTTTCAATATCACTATAAATATTCTCGTCTATATATATTTGTGTTCTCTTCATAATCAAATATTAGTAATCCTTAAACCTTTATAATCTTTTATAATTTTAATCTTAATGATATATGTATACATCATTGATATTCCTGTGTCAATATTTATTATTAACATATAAAAGAATGGCTTAAAAAAGAGAATTAAAATCAGAGCAGTTTTAAAATGAAAGGTGTTTTTTACAATCGAAAAGTACACCATATTTCAGTCGAAAAGTACCCCACTTACCTAAAAAAATAATAAATACTAAACCATCATTTTCCTCACTTTCTATCCTTAAATTTGCCGTACATTTATCTATAGATAATAAATTATCGTGTCTTAAAATCGATTGTAAAAGGTCATTTTTGCCTTTAAGTAAAAAAAATATCCTGCTTTAAATCTTAATTGATTTCTTCATCCTTTTCTTCAATCAAAAACTCTGCCGCCTCCTTTTGTTTTGCCAGCCACTCTTTTGTTTCCTTCATCCTGTAAGATGGCCCGTTCATATTAACCATATAGGATTTATGCGTTAGCCTGTCTATCATCGCTGCAGTAATTACGGGGTCAAGAAATATCTCATCCCACCGCTCAAATGAAAGGTTAGTTGTAATTATTGTTGATTTTCTTCCTGCCCTAAGGGAGAGGTTTGTAAACAAAAGCTCTGAACCTTCTTTATCAAATGATATATAACCAAGCTCATCAGCTATTACAAGGTCATATTTTTCAAACCTAAGCTCAAATGAACGAAGAGTAGATGCTCCTCTTGCTTCCTTTAGCTGGTTAATAAGCAGTGGAACTGTCGTAAAAAGAACCCTGTATCCTGCTATAGCTGCCTTTATTCCAAGCCCTATTGAAATATGGGTCTTACCGTTATGGAAAGCTTTCCATAACGGTAATTATGTAAAGTTTTTGTTTATGGAAAGAAATAAGCATATATTTTTATTTTAAGCTTAATATTTTCAAATATATTTTTATTTCTTTCCATAACATATCAAAATAGATTGAGATATTGTCAAATGTTGTGGATGAGAAATTTTACACATCCTCCAGAACACCATTATGCAGCCACCTCCTCAGCAAGTTCCCCATCAACAAATTTCCTGTTTTCAAGTACAAGCAGTATTAGCTTGTGACCTTTAAGTTTTAAATGAGTTTTTAGAAGCCTCCATTGTAAGCTTAAAAACCATAGACAGAGTAGCAGCTCTACTCCCGCATCCTTTTGTCTTATTAGTTCTTAAACGAACTGTTGCAAAAGTTGATTCAATGGGATTAGTGGTACGTATGTGAATCCAGTGGGTTGCAGGAAAATCATAAAAAGTAAATAGACTCTCTTTGTCTTTTACAAGGCACTCCATAGCTTTTGGATATTTGGGTTCAAATGTTTTAATAAAATGATCATATGCTTTTAGTGCACTTTCTTTAGAAGGGGCCATATACATTTCATAAATCATGCTCTTTGCTTTTGGCTGAATAGCCTTTGGCATTTTATCTAAAATGTTTGAAGTTTTATGAACATGAGCATCTCTGGCTCTTGGTTTCCGGAAAAACTTCATCTAAGGCTGCCCAGAAGCCAAGACCTCCATCTCCTATTGCAAGCTTAGGGGCAAAGGATAATCCTCTTTGTTTTAAATCTAGAAGGATCTCTTTCCAGCCAAGTTTACTTTCACGATATCCATCAGATACGGCAACAAGTTCTTTATTTCCATCCTTATCTGCACCAATTATTACAAGAATACAGGATTTACTGTCATCAAGTCTTACATTAAAATATATTTAAGTCCACCCAGAAATATACATAATTCTTATGAGTTAAGTCTCTACTTTTCCAGTTTATGTAATCTTTCTCCCAGCTAATTTTAAGACGCACTATATTTGCTGCAGATAGCCCTGCAGCTTTTTCACCCAATATGGCTGATAGAGCGGTGGGGAAATCACTGGTTGATATTCCCTTAAGATATAGGACAGGAATCAGATTATCTATGCTGGGCATACACCTTAAGTATCTTGGAAGGATATTACTTGTAAATCTTTCACCTGAATATCCTTTAAGATTTCTATCATCAATTCTTGGTTGCTTTATCTCAAGTGGACCCATTCCTGTTACTATTTCCCTTGCAGGCATATAACCGTTTTTTATCACAACTTTCTTTCCGTTATCATCTGTAAGATTTGAATATCTTTGTATAAATTCTCCTACTTCATTTTCCAATGCTAACTGAAGCATTTTTCTTGCACCTTCTCTGGCTACTTGTTCCAGTACCGACCAGCTATTTTCTTCTTTAATAATTTGTGTTTGTACTGTACACTTTTCCATAGAGCATATTCTCCTTATTATGTTTTTTGATAACAATAATATTTTAACGGAGGATATGCTCCTTTTCCATCTTTAAATCCACAACTTTTGATTATATCTCAAAAATAGATTAATTATTAATTTTATTCAGGAGGTGTTATATGGAAACAAAACTACCTATCAAAGAGCTCGTCGCTAAAGTGCTGGCAGAACTTGAAAGGCTAAATTATTCCTACAACTCAATTTGCGGATTTAGAGCCTTTTACAAAAGAGTTATAGCCTTTGCCAACGAGAAAAAAGAATTCTATTTTTCGGAAGAATTGGGAAGAAGCTTCTTAAATGAAAAGTATGGCTGCAGGATTAACTACTACGCGCAAGCCATGACGAAATCCTTTAAAGCACCTATTAGGTTTATAAGGGTTTTAGGTGACTGGCAGCTTCATGGTGTAATAGTTAGAAGGATTGTAAAAAAGCCGGGGTATGTAAAGCCGTCACAGTTTGAAAGAGAACTGACTGCATATGAAAAGGAATGCGAAAATAATGAATATTCTAAAAGAGGCATGCGTACACGTATGCAAAGACTTTTTTTCTTCATTGACTATCTTGATTCTAGAAGAGTTTTAAATGTAAATGATATTAGCGCAGGTATAATATCTGATTATGTAAAAACAATCTATTCCCATCATGAAAAAAGTATTTTCTCAATACTTACAACACTCAGGGTATTTTTAAGGTTTTTATACCTTAACCAATATACCGATGAGGATCTTTCATTAAAAGTGCCAAAACAGAATAAGTATTATTACCCCCCTGTTCCTTCGGTCTGGAACAAAGAAGATGTAGTAAATATGCTAGAAAATATTGACAGGGGCAGTCCAACCGGAAAAAGAGATTATGCAATACTTCTTTTAGTTACCAAGCTTGGCATAAGGGCAGGCGATATTAAATCTTTTAATTTATCAGATTTAAACTGGGACAAAAAAACAATACAAATAAGGCAGAATAAAACAAAAAATACTGTAACTTATCCCATTTTAAATGATGTTGGCTGGGCACTTATTGATTATTTAAAAAATGCACGTCCTGTCAGCAGCTTGCCATTTGTTTTTATACGGATGAGAGCACCCTATGAGGCTTTTGGAAAAGATGCCAATCTTCACAATATAATCACTAAATATACGAGAGAGGCAGGAATTTTAATACCGAAGGGAAACCGACACGGACTGCATTCCCTAAGACACACCTTAGCAAGCAACTTGCTTGAGAGAGGAACACCTCTGCCGGTAATATCTGAAATTCTTGGCCATATAAGTTCCAGGTCTACAATAGTATATCTTCGCACAGAAATTGAAGGATTAAGAAAGTGCACACTTGATCCTGAGGAGGTGTTTGAAAATGTCTGAAATAACTATTAATTTTAAAAGTATTCTTGGCAAGCTTATTGCCGGATATATTGAAGAAAATAGAGCTGCGGGCTATAAATATACAAAATGTGCATCTCTACTAAAACAGTTTGATGCTCTGGTTGCCAAAAAACATTTGGCAGATACTAAACTTCCAAAAAAGCTGGTACTTGCTTGGACTAAAAAAAGGCCAAATGAAACAGAAAGTACAAGAAACGCAAGGATTTCAGCAGTGCGTGGTCTAGCAAGATATATGCTTCGCCTTGGATATGGGGCATACATATACCCGGCTTGCGCTGTCAGCATTGATAGGTATTCGTATGTGCCCTACATTTTTTCAAAAGAAGAGTTAAAAAGAATTTTTATCATATGCGATGGCTATCCTGTATCAGACTCCTCCCCCAACCGGCATCTGGTGATTTCCCTTCTTTTGCGCATGCTATATGGATGCGGACTTAGAATTTCAGAAGCACTTAATTTAAAACTTGCTGATGTTGATTTTAAAAGTAAAACTTTATTTATACGGAATACAAAATTTAACAAAGAGCGCATTGTTCCAATGGCAGAAAACTTAACTGAGCACTGCCGCCTGTATGCAGATAAAGTACATAAATACAGCACCCCCGGCACATTCTTCTTTCCCTCTCCGTATGGAGGAAGTTACAAAAGTAGCACTGCCTACAAGCTTTTTAGAAAAGTGCTTTGGAAGGCCGGTATTTCCCATAGCGGAAAGGGTCCAAGACTCCACGATCTTCGTCATTCGCATTCTGTTCACTGCTTAAAGAAATGGGTTTTAAACAAAGAGGATATTACAAATCTTCTTCCCTATCTTAGCGTATATCTGGGGCATAACGATTTAAGAGGCACGCAGCATTATTTAAGGCTTACTGCTGATTTATATCCAAAAATTATTGCTTCTGTTGAAGACAAATTTTCATATTTAATTCCGGAGGTGACGCCCCATGAAGCAGACTGATTTTGCAAGAGTGCTGACAAAATTTCTCTCAAATTACTTACCGGGACAGCGAAACTTAAGCACCAATACAATAAAGTCCTACCGTGATACGTTTAAGCAACTGCTGTTATTTTGTGATTTAAAACTAAATATCAAGCCACAGCACCTTACATTTGATAAATTAAAGGTAGTTGCAATCAGAGATTTTCTTGCCTGGCTTGAAAAAACGCGCAGCGTTGGCATTAACACCCGTAACCAGAGGCTTGCAGCAATTCATAGCTTTTATCGTTACAGTCAGTCAGAAAAACCGGAAATTCTACTGGAATGTCAAAGAATCTTAGGTATTTGCTTTAAAAAGCGCTCCACTAAGACAGTAAGCTATCTACTGCAGGAAAGCTTAAAGTGTATATTGGAACAACCTGACACCTCAAATAAAAGAGGGCGCCGTGATTTAACAATAATGACTACTCTCTATGATACTGGAGCACGGGTACAGGAATTAATCGATTTAAAAGCAGGTGACGTAAGACTTACAAGACCTGCCACTATAACATTAACAGGAAAAGGAAACAAAAAAAGATGTGTTCCTATCATGGGGAAAACCAAAAGTCTTTTGGAGAGTTATATTTTGGAAAATTGTTTACTTAAAAACGAAAGACAAAGTCATCCTCTGTTTTACAATGGCAGCAGGCACCCATTTACAAGACCCGGCATAACATATATTTTAAATAAGTATTTACAACAGGCTAAAAAATCCCATCCGGAAGTTCTCTTTCCAGAGAGCCTTCATTCTCATATGCTAAGACACTCGAAAGCAATGCATCTACTTGAGGCAGGAGTAAATCTTATTTATATAAGGGATTTACTAGGACATGTAAATGTTACTACAACTGAAATTTATTTAAGAGCAGATACTGAAACAAAAAGAAAGGCATTGGAATCTGTTTATATGGAAGTTGTAAAACAGGATATTCCTGTCTGGCAGGAAGATACTGATCTTTTAAATTGGCTTAACAATTTTTGTAGATAAAAACTGGTAAATATTATGGAAAGATTTCACTAATAGGTATGATAACTTTGTGCTTATTTTGTGAATTTCTTTCCATAAACAAAAACTTTACATAATTACCGGTCCCGGTCGACCCTGCAAGTATTACATTGGTGCCGCTTTTAATAAATTCAAGACTTGTAAGCATTTTTAGTTTGTTGGCGCCGTCTACAGGAAGCTCTTCAATTTTTAAATCTTCAATGTATTTCTTGCATGGAAAGCCTGCAATTCTTATCCTGGCAAGCTTACCGTTATCTTGCCGCATATCATATTCTTTTTCTAAAATACTGCATAAAAACTCTTCATAGCTTAAATTTTTGCTTCTTGCTGTGTCAAGTTCCTCACTTAAATATTTTCTAATAGCAGGAAGATGGATTTCCTTTGAATACGTTATTATCTTTTCTACTATTTCATTATTTTTACCCTCTTTCATTTAAGCTTTCACCTCGCTTAAATTATGGAAATCTTGCCTTAACATCTGCCCGTAAAGGGAAAGCATCTCTCTTGATGTTTCTTCTATTTGGCAGTTGCTTCTGTCTTTAAAATCATTTAGGTCAGTATTTTTTCTTGAGCAGATAACTATTATCTTATCCATGCTAACAGAGCCGGGATTTATTTTCTCAAGCTCGGCTATTGCCTCTTCTATTTTCTCAAGGCCAATTTTGCCTGAAAGTTCAAGTAGTTCAATAAAGCTCTTTTCACTGCCCACAAAATACCTGTCATAGATGTTCTTTAACCTGGGCTCCAGCTGGCTAAATGCTGTGCTACCCGGTAGTGCACCCGGTTTTAGCTTTAATGTTTTTAAATAGTGATTTATGTTTAGGCACCATTCATGGTTTCCATAGGCTCTTTTGTGCTCTGCTACCTTTTGACCCTTGTAAAAGCAGTTTATCCTGTCAGGATAAACTTTAGTTAAAACAAACTCTCCAACTAAGCTATCCGGAACAGAATAGCAGCAGCTGTTTACAGTTACGCATGAATACTTGCTTACTCTTGCATCCAGTATCCTTGCAGAGTCATATCTTGGGGGTTTTAAGGCAAGATATTCTCTTTCCATTTCAAGCATCTCTGTAGCATTTTTGCCGTTAAGAAGAGTCTGTGGCTTTAAGTTTAATATTTTAAGTTCCTGTTTTAAGTAATATCTCGCCTCATCATAAGAATCAAAATTATCTTTTTTTGAAAACACTTTTCTTCTGATGTACTCGACGCTACGTTCTGCGTGGCCTTTTTCATGGGCCTTGTAGTTATTGCAGAAACGGAAGGCAAATCCGTAGTAAATGGAAAGTTTTAAAAGTTCTTCTGTCGGCTCCTTTTCATTTAAACCAACAAACTTAGCGACAAGAACTCGTGTATTGTCATATACCATTTGACCATACACTCCGCCAGCCTCTTCAAAGAAATTAGCGTGGCTGTCAAGAAATGACTCTGTTTTCTGGTTATGGTACAAGTCAGCAGATCTGTAGTTACCTTTGGCTGTAGTAAATACAGGCATCTGAAATACTTTATTCTTTCCTGCAATTGTTAGTTTTACTTCTCCCCAGTCAAATTCGCATACTTGTCCCGGCATATAATCCTGCCTGATGTATGCTTCTTTCTCACGTCTTTTAATATCGGCTATGGCACAGCAAATGGTGGTATAGCCGATATCATGACCTTCATCTGCAATAGCCTCATAGATGTCAATTTTCTTTTTCATTTGCTTTGATCTGTTTAAGGCTTTTTTATCCTCATTTTCCTTTAAGAAAAATTTGATTCTGCTTATTACTGCCTCAGTTAATTTTATCTTCTTTCTGCCTGAAGAGTCATATTTTGGTTTTTGGCAAATATCGGCAATTAAAGCAGAACTGTCACTGCCGGCCGTTTTAGTTTCTATCAATATGTTTCTCTTTTCTTCATATTCCTTTAAGTACCGGCTGATTGTTTTTCTGCCTATGTGAAGTTCTTTTTCTATCTGCCTTCTGGAAAGCCCTTCATTAAAATACCTTATTATCATCTTCTGCTTGTCTATCAATTTAATCATCCTCCCTTTACCACCTTCTATGTAATTTAAATAAATATTATTTTTATTACATAGAATTATTAATTTAAGTGGTGTACTTTTCAACTGAAACAGTGGGGTAGTTTTAGGTTAACACAAACAAAAGGGAAAAAATATTATTTTTTCACCAAGTGGAGTACTTTTTGATTTAAAAAAGTATAGGATATGATTTCTTATAGATAATACTTTTTATAAAAATATTTCATGTTATAATTTATATTAATTGCCTATATAGTTTATAAAATATTTTAATAATACCAATAAGAAATTTTACATGTTAGTAAATAGACCTATACCTTTTTTAGATTTAATTTTAAGCATATCGGAAGCAACAGATTTAATTGATTCAAATATTAATAATCATGGGAAAAGGGTTGCCTATATCGCGCTAAACATTGCTAACGAATTAGAAATAAATTCATCAGACAAGCATAGCATAGTAATCGCAGGCCTATTACATGATATAGGCGCTTTTTCTCTCCAGGAAAAATTAAAAGCAGCTAATTTTGAATTTGAATTTAAATATAATTCAAATGAAATAAATCAACATGCTGAAGTAGGATATATGCTGTTAAAAAAATTTAAGCCATTGTTGAAAATAGCAGAAATTATAAGATACCACCATTACATTTATAAAGAAGCAAAGAAATTAATTAATGTTGATAAAGATGTTTTATTATTTAGCCAAATAATTCATCTTGCTGACAGGATTGATATATTAATTAAAAAAGATATAGAAATATTAAAACAAGTTAGCAATATTAGTGATATAATTACAGAGTACTCGGGAGATTATTTTAATCCAGACCTGGTGAAGTTATTTAATCATTTAAAAGAAAAAGAATATTTTTGGTTAGATACAATTACCAGTCCTCATATCCAAACATTTTCAAGGTTACTTGGTTATTTGCCGTTAGATTTCAGTTTAGATAAAATTCTGGATTTTGCAAAAATGTTTAGCTATATTATCGATTTTAGAAGTTCATTTACAGCTACTCATTCCAGAGGGGTTACAGCTACTTCAATAAAACTTGCAGAATTAAATAATTTTTCGAACACTGAGTGTAAAATGATGGAAATTGCCGGATACTTACATGATTTAGGTAAATTATCCGTTCCAGCAGAAATATTAGAAAAACCGGCCAAACTTAATACAGATGAATTTGCAATTATAAGAGGCCATACTTATTTTACATATAAAATTTTAAGTAATGTTGCAAATTTGGATATTATAAATACCTGGGCATCATTTCATCATGAATGTCTTGATGGAAAAGGCTATCCTTTTCATCTAGGAGAAGATGATCTTTCGTTAGGTTCAAGAATTATGGCCGTTTCAGATATCTTTACAGCAATTACTGAAGACAGGCCATATAGAAAAGGAATGAATAAAATTGAAAGCTTAAAAGTATTGGAATCAATGGCAAGAAATAAAAAAATTGATTGGAATGTAGTTGAAATTTTAAAGCTTAATTATGATGAGATCAACTCTGCCAGAATGGTTGCTCAAAAAGAATCTTTAAAAGAATATAAAGAATTTAAGCAATATTATAAAACTTCTTGAATGCCCGAGTTTAAATATATTTTTATCAAAATCTATATTTATAAATATTTTATACAAAGTCTTTATGTTCCTTGCTGAATCCGGGTAAAAGAACCTTAGTTTTTTGCATATCTAATAGACAGTAAGTATAGAGTTTGACTTTTATTTAAGATATGCTTCCCGTATAAAATAAATCAAAAAATGTTTCCCCGAAAAAAGGATCCAGCTGATTTCCTAACAAAGGTTTCATTTTTATTATTGCCTCTTCTGGATCCATCGCATTTCTATAAGGTCTATCGGAAGTCATAGCATCATAGCAGTCTAAAATTGTAATAATTCTTGATTCTTCGGGAATATTATCGCCTTTTAAACCATCAGGATAGCCACTTCCATCATATTTTTCATGATGATGTCTTATTATTTTAGATATATTTTCTAACTTCTTGAAAGGTTTTAATATTTTCCCCCCTATTAATACATGATTTTTTATATGCTCGAATTCATAATCAGTCAGTTTCTCTTTTTTATTTAAAATAATCTCTGAAATCCCAACCTTACCTATATCATGCAATTTTGCAGCCAGTTCAGTATCCTTAGATTTTGGTGAAATCCCCCAAATATATTCTGCCAGTTTCTTAGAATTATCCCAGACTCTCTTGGAATGACCACTGGTATATATATCTTTTGCTTCAAGAGCATTTATTAAACTGTCCATAGAAGAAATAAATGTTTCATTCATTTTATTATTAAGGTCATTTATTCTTTCTTCCAAATCTTGAATATTAGTAGCTTTTTTATGATTATCGCTAATTTTTTTTGATACATCGCTGGATATAATCATTGAGCCTAAAAAATTATTGTCCTTATCAAAAATTGATGAATAAATATTTTCATAATGCTTACTATGTATATTATCGGTTACTATTCTTTTAAAATATGAATTTTTGGATGATCTTAATGTACTTAACGCCCTATTTACATTATCATGAATTTTTGACGGGTGACAGTCTAATACACTTTTACCTATAATTCTTTCACCTTTTATATGCCTAATGCTTTCTGCGATTTCATTTACGAATATTATTTCATTTTTTTCGTTTAGAATAATTATACCAAGAGGAAAATTGATTAAAGCAGATTTAAATATATCATTCACAATGTCTCCTTATGAAAATATATTAATTAGTTTCTGGTGAATAATTGATTAAATATACCAAATTTAGAAAATTTTAAGATTAATTTAAACAGATAACTTACTAAAACTTGAATTATTCACCAGGAACTAATTAGTTATTGATGATTAATATAAGTTTTTATATAAATTTTCCAGCTTTATAAGCTAAAAATTTTATAATTTTTTAAACTCCAGTAAATTGTTTACCAAAAACTAATAAGTTGTTTGTTATTTATTGTACCACTTAATACAATCTTCAATTTCTTTTATTGAGCTTAATATGTTTACCTCAATTTTAAAATCAATTTTTTCACCTGGATTTATAAATCTTACATTTTTATTTTTTATTTCCACATTTCTTCCGCCAAGCAAGCTATTTGCTGGTTCAAGACCGCAAACATATTCTCCGCTTGCAGCATGTTTCCATTGAATTAAATAGGGTAAACTATTTTTATTAAATTTAATAGAAATTCCAAGACCCTCATTATTGTTAAATTCCTTATTTACTAAAGCAACATTACAATTACCATCTTTATCTTCTTTTATTTCATGATAAAATACATGTTCTTCAAAATCATCTTCAGGTTCACAAAACTTATTAAAGCTATCCATATTTTTTTTAGCTTCTTCACTAAAAGGCACCGTTTTTGTTGATTTTGGCAATAATAATTCTGTGGTTGAATCAAGTAGAGGAAACCCGAAATTCATATGATATAAAATCATTAAAGGGCTTTTTTTAAAACCGATATTTTCTACTGTATCCTCAATTATAACTGCAGGTCGACTCATAAAAGTTGTAATTTTTCTTTTAAGCTCCAGTTTTTCAAAAAGAACTTTAACTTCTCTTACCTTACCTTCAACCCACATCACATAATCATCATTTTCCCATTTGCAGTCTGCAAGAACATTACTTGCAGGAAGATGCGTTACTCTACCATGTAACCCCAATTCTTCTCCATTGTCCGTTGTTGGTGAACCAAAATAAGTAAGCCCGCAAGTTGTAAGCAATCCTCCAAAAAAAGTTCTTAACCATTCAAGTCCTTTGCTTTCATAATAAATTGCAGATGCTTCTCTTGAAGCTGATTTCCAGGCAATTGGAATGTTTTTATAAGTAAAGGAAGAAATATCCATGGCTCTATCTAAAATTACAGTCATTTCAATGCCATTTGGACTTTTAAGATCAACTGCTCTTAAATTTTTTGCAACCCCGTCAGAAAACTCATACTGTTTTACTCCGCCAAGCTGAGAAATATCACCAGTTTTTTTTAATAGTTCAGTTTCTGAATATTCTTTCCCGAATAATTTCATATCTTCCTCCAATTTTTTTAAATTATATTAATTCTTATAATTATAATTAAATATTTAAACAGGTACATACCAATATTATTAATTGCCAATTATTAATAGCTAAAAATATGTTAATATTAAAAGTGCATTATAAAAAGCTAAATAATTCTTTTAGCTTAAATTTTTAGTTTTAAGCTTTAATAAAATATAAATAAAAAACAACAAACTGTTAAATTATTATATTATAAAATAAAAATATTTTTTATTAACTGTTTATATCTTTATACTAAATTATTAGTTAAATCTGGATTTCTTTAACTTTTTTAAAATAAATTCTTAATAAAAATGCAGCCATTGTCGTTCCGAGTATTGCCAGTATTATTAAAACATAAGGAACATAACTTTTACTAAGATACTGAGCAACAAATCCCATTACGGGTTGCACTATTAGCCCGCCAGCTAATCCCATCCCGATTGAAAATCCTGAAGCAGTTCCTGCAACTTTAGGATTTTCTCTTACAGTTATTGCTCCACATAATGCATAAATTCCCGAAATTGAAATTGCCACAAAAGCTAAAAATATTATTTTTACAAAAATAATACCAAAAAGGCTAAAACAAGTCAGGCTAATAACACATAAAATTCCACCATAAAAAAGAATTTTTTCTTCATTCAAATAAGCAAGTAATTTCGATGTTATTTGCAATCCGACAAAAGTAAAAATCCAGTAAATTGAAACAAAAATGGAGCTAAATGAAACAGCAATATTAAAAGAAGTAAAATATGTCGTAAGCCATGATGAAGTCCCGGAAAACACACCCGCAAAAAGCATTAATAATATATTTGCAAAAATAACAGAAGGAGTAAAAAACTTTCTTATCCTTTTTATTATTTGTTTAAATTTTTTCTTTTTATGAGGTTTGTCTTTTAATTTATTATTTACATGTGTTAATATGACATCTTCGGCATTTATATTTTTTTCATTATCTAAATCATTATCATGATTTTTATAACCTTCAGAAGCTTCTGTATTACCTGTATTCTTAATATTGCCGATAATATTATCCGCATCATTTTCAACATTTATACTGTCGCTATCACCTTCTTTATCATTGGCAATATGTCTTCTTGAATTAATTTGCTTTGGTACTAAAGAAGAATTTTCATAATAATTTGAATGAGTCGGGTTATTTGTATTTGATGTCTTATCACTATAATTTATATAAAAAGCAATAAATAACATTAAAAACAGCACAAGAAGTAAGCTAAAGACATAACGTGGAGATAATTTTAAATATAACAATAAACTTATTAATAATGGCCCTAGTGCCGTGGCAAGATAATAAAATCTGTCAAGTTTAACATACATTGTCGAATAGTTATCGTTGTGATCATAAAAAACTTTAGCATAAACAGCAGGCCAGAAAATAATAGTACCGACATTTACTATTATTACTGTCACAATCAACCCGGCAAAATTCTGAAATATATTAAAAACTGCAAATCCTGCAAAAGTTATGGCAAAAGACCACAAAAAAATTCTTCTTAAGGGGAATTTATCTGAAATTCTTCCTGCAATAATAATCGATATTATCCCGGTAAGCGAACCAAAGAAAAATAAAATGCCGATTTTATCATATCCGACATTGAAATTCTTAGAAAAGTATGGATAAAGGGGGTCAAATATCGGAATTGTCAAGCCTAAAATAATGTAAGCCATATAAAACAGCTTTAAATTTTTCTTTTTTTGCATATTTTTTCTCCACCGGAAAACAAACTGCGCCTGACAAATAATCAAGTTTTTATTTAAAATTTCAATTTAAAAATCAGTTCTTGAATAAACATCAATATCAGGATTTGAAATATTTCCTTTTTTAAATTCAAAATAACCAAGACTTGCAACCATTGCTGCATTATCCATACAAAGTTTTATGGGTGGAATATAAACTTTTATGTTTTCCTTATCTGCTGCATAACTAAATTCTTCTCTTAATTTTGAATTTGCTGCTACTCCACCGCTTACAAGAACTTTATCTACTTTAAACTTTTTACAAGCCTTTATTGTTTTTTGAACAAGAACATCAACTGCTGCAGCTTGAAAACTTGCAGCAAGATCAGCAATATTTTCTTCTTTCATAAGATCAGGAAATTTTTTTGTCTTATATATAAGAGCAGTTTTAATCCCGCTAAAGCTAAAATTAAAATCACCACTTTCTATCATGGGACGAGTAAATTCAATAAAATGAGGGTTAGCATTTTTTGATATTTTGTCTATAACTGGACCTCCTGGATAACCGAGATTAAGATATCTTGCTATTTTATCAAATGCTTCGCCAACTGCATCATCTACAGTATGTCCTATTTCCTTTATAACAAGGTTTTTATCTAAAAGATAAAGGCTTGAATGTCCCCCTGAAACAATAAGACTTATGTATTTTTGAGGTAAATCAAAATTTATTTCATCATTTGCCAGCGCATTTGCAAAAATATGAGCTTTAAGATGATTAACTGCAATTAAAGGAATCTGATTATAATAACTGAATGCCTTTGCTGCTCCAACTCCCACTAAAAGTGAGCCTAAAAGACCCGGTCTGTTTGTAACAGCAACTGCATTTATATCGTCAGGCGTAATTTTAGCCAAAGAAAGAGCTTCGCTTATAACTACATCGATCATTTCTATATGTTTTCGTGATGCTATTTCAGGAACAACCCCGCCATATTTCTCGTGGATCTCATTTTGTGAAGATACTACACTGGAAAGTATTTCCTTGCCATTTTTCACAATTGCAGCACAGGTATCATCACATGAAGTTTCAATTCCAAGTATTATGCTAGTATCTTTATTTAAATTAACATTTTCATTGTTAAATTTGTTATTTTCTTGAAATATCATTTTTAATTCTTATTTTTTTAACTTAATATTTTTCTTACTTTAATATTTTTTTGCTTTATTTTATTTATATATATTTTTTTTAATCCTGATTTTATAATTCTTTTTTATTTTTTTACTTTAATTTATTTATTTTATTTTATTTTTTATTTTTTTATTCTTTAAATTTTTACTTTTTGCCAAATGTAATAAAATTTCTTACATACACAGGTGCTATTGGAAGAGATTTCAAATTGCTGGTAAAGTTAAAATATGCTAAAAAATTAAGATACCTTGAAGAAGGATTAAGATTATTTTCATCAATATCGACAGTGACATTTGTTTTTTTATCTAAAATCCTGATATTTAAAGATATATTTTGAAGCAATTCTTTATAATTTTTAACAGCATCAGCTGTAAAAATTATTTTAAATTTACCTTTAAATTCTTCTTTATTTAAATTTCTCTTAAAATTATCATCAACATTTTTCTCATTTATATTATTTATATCATAAAAATCATTATTTATAACATCTCGGTCATCTTCATTTTTATTAAAAATTTTACCGCATGTTGAACAGGAAAAATTTTTAAAATTAATAAGTTGATTAATAACCTGAATTAATTTTTTGCTGGCTTCTCCACTTTTTATTAAAAAATTCCCGAATTTTTTATATATATAATATTGAGTGTTATCATAATCAAATTTAAAAATTAAGTTATCCGAGTCGTTTTTAGTCGTCAAATTTCTTACTTCATAAATACTAAAATAAATTTCATCATTTCTTACATCTTTTAAAGGCATAATATAAACAGAGCCATCATTTTCATTATTCTTATTGCCATTATTATTAAAATAATCATTGTCATTAAAACTGCTATTTACTTCATCGCTCGAATTATTGTTTACATTATTATTTATATTATTGATAGTATTGTTAGATTTTTTCTTAACATTTTTTATTGCTTCTATATTTGTAATAGCACAACCTACTGAAAAAATATCAAGACAATTAAAACCAAAAACAGGTTTATCTGAAAGCATTGAAAATATTTTTACAACACTTATACCAATTCTTCCACCAGTAAAATCACCAGGCCCCAGATTAACAGAAAATAAGTCAATATCTTTAATTGTTTTTTTTGCCTTCTTTAAAGTAGTATCAATATCATTAATAATATTAACCATATGTTTCCGGCTTTTATCATCTTTTAGCTCTGATAAAATAATGCCATTTTCACTTACGCTAATACTTAATAATTCAGTTGTGCTGTCTATTGCTAAAATTGTGCTCATATATTTTATTTGTAGTTATAATTATTCATATATAATAAATAAAAAGTACTGTAACAAGCACTACAACAAATAATGCAATAATTAATACAATTAAAAAATTTGATACTAAATAATATCGTTGTTAATTTGTTTCTTAAAGACTTCCAGTTTTTGTTTCCAGTATGAATTATTTGCAATAAATGTTATTTTTCTTTTCTGGTTTAAATCTTGTGTTTCATTTTCTGAATCTGAGTTTTCAAAAAAATATTCAAATTTTATTTCAAAATAATTTTTTGATATTTTTTCTTTTAAAAAAATCCCCCATTCAATAAAGACTATAGATTTTTTATCATAAATATAATCTTCTATGCCAATATCGGGTATATCTTTAAAACCATCAATTCTGTAAAGATCACAATGAACAAGCCTGTTTTCTATGTTGTCTTTAATAAAATCATATACATTAATTAAGGTAAAACTTGGACTTGAAATACTATTTTTTATTTTAAGCCCTTCTGCTACACCAGAAATAAAAGTAGTTTTACCACCACCGAGTTCCCCAAGCAAAAAAACAATATCACCTTGTGATAAAAGCCGGGATAGTTCATTTCCAATTTTTTTTGTATTTTCAGGTGATAAAGATAAAATTTCCAGCTTCATTAAAACAACCCCAGTTGCGTGGCTGAAGAATCGTCATTTTTGTCATTTTTATTAATATTTTTATTATCATCATTAATAACATTACTTTTACTTATGTTCTTCTGAAATCCATAATCATATTCAACAGTAATTGAAGCATCGTCACAACCTGATTCAATAATTTTTATTACTTTTGAAATTCTTTTAAAATCCAGCTTTAAAATTTCAAATCTTGAAGGTGTATAAAGTGCTGCAGCAGGATGATTTATTGGAAGGATATATCTGCCATCAATTTTAAAAACCCTGCCTCTAAGCCCGGTTATTCCTTCATCAGTATTTAAAAGCAACTGCGTGGAATATTTTCCCAAAGTACATATTATAATTGGATTTATTATTTCTATCTGCTTAAATAAATAATTTTTACATACATCTATTTCTTCAAGCTTTGGATCTCTGTTTTGAGGTGGTCTGCATTTTAAAACATTAGCAATGAACACTTCGTTTCTTGTTAAATTTATTATACTCAATAACTCATCAAGTAGCTTACCAGCCGGACCTACAAAAGGTTTACCCTGCAAATCTTCGTTTTTACCTGGAGCTTCTCCAACAAACAATATTTTTGAATTTGCATTACCACTACCAAAAACAAAATTTGTCCTTGTTTGAGCAAGATTACATTTGCTGCAGCCCTTAATTAAAAAATAATACTGCTTTAATTTTTCCCTTTTATCTTCTGTTTCCATAAAATTTGAATACAGCAACTACTATTTAAATAATAATAAAGCTACCTTATTAAAATTACTTTTTTTAAAGGTAATCAAAACATATCTGAAATATAATTATATAAGTAAAATCTTTATACATAAAAACATAATTTAAAATATTTTTCTAATTTAAATTTTATTTTATGTTAATAATTTAAATTTTAAGTATAATATAATAAAAAAGAGATTAAAAATTTAATATTTTTTCATATTTATGCTTTTTTAAACTTTTTTATTTATTTTTAATAATTTACTTTTATTTAACTTTTAAAAAAATATGAAATTTTTAAAAACACTGCTTTTAATTTTAATATTAGTAATAAGCATAATTTCGTTAATTTTTGCTAATGGTTGCCTTAAAGAAGAACCGGTAAGCATAGACGGAATAATTCTTACAGCTAATCTGGATGCAAATGGAAACCCGACAGCACAAACAGATACATTTAAAGAAGGAACTAAAGAAATTTATCTTGTAATAAAAGTAAAAAACATGCAAAAAACAGATAACATTTCTGTTAAGTGGACTTACCTTGATAAGGGACTTGAGATAGATAATAAAAGTTTTATGCCCGAGAACAAATTCAGCGGAAACAAGATATTTAAAATAAAAATATCACAAGGTTTTCCTTATGGTAACTATGAAGTCAAAGTATTCATGAATGGCTTACAAATAAAATCAATTCCCTTCAAGGTTAATTAAATCCTTTATGAATTTAAGATTTCTGGCATTTCCTGTGAAGTGTTCTTTTCTCAAGCTTAACCTGCACCTTATAAAACTCCTTAATTACATCAACCAGCCCATTAACAGTCATTTTATGAATAGATTCCCCAAATTCTTTCGTTGCGCAATTTGGATTTCCTGCACTTTTAAAATAAATTCCAGTTGAAAAATTTATATGAGAATAATTTATATTATATTACTTTCCTGACATTTCTTTTTGAAGCTCTATCATCTTTTTTAATGTGTAAAAGCTAAGTGTTTCAAGGCATTTTTTTCCAACTTCAGCCCAAATAGCTTTTGTTACACAATTATCGGACCTTTCACAAATTTCAGGGTTGTCAATGCATTCTACCGGGTTTAATGACCCTTCAACTGCAGTAATTATTTCACTTAATTTTATTTCTTCAGGAGGTCTTGCTAAAAAATAACCACCATGTGCTCCACGTGAAGTTTTAATCAGTCCTGCAATTTTTAAAGGAATTACAAGCTGAGAAAGATATTTTAAAGAAATTTGTTGTGACTTGCATATTTCTTTTAAAAGAATTGGCCCTTTATTATAATAAAGAGCCAATTCTATCATAAACCTTGTACTGTATCTGCCTCTGGTTGATAATTTCATTGCTTATAAAAAAATTACTAATATATTTTTTTTATATATTTGTTATATCATAGCTTTAATAACTGTTTCGTTCTATATATCAATATAATATATCTTGTTCTTTTTTGATTTATTGCTCTTTATGATCTTCGTGCTCTTTATATTATTTTAATTTTTTTAAAAATTAATTTAAATAAATAAAAAAATTAAAAAAAATATAAAATCTGAAACCAAACAATAAAATTAAACAGCTATCATTGCTATTAGTATAATTATATAAAAAATAAAATATATAAAAAAGATTTTTTAAAATTTAAATTCATTGAAATTACATCGCATATTAAAACTGATTTCTTTAATTTTCAAAAAGCAAATTATTTTTATTTAATCATTAAATTATTTAATTATTAAAATCTGGCATTTAAAATATTTAATTATTATTCAAATCCCGGGAATCTTTTAACAAGTCTGGTATTAGACCATGATTTTCCAAGACCTGCAATTTGGCCTGCTTTTAAAAACATCAATATTAATAACACTAATATATATACAACATGTTCATCAATTTGAAGAATATTATTTGGTTTTGGAAGTGTTGCAGCCCACATAAAAAACATTAAAATCGAACCTGAAATTGCTCCTATCTTCATTGCGATTCCTAAAAGCAAAGCTAGCCCTATAAATAAAAGTGCTAACATGAATAACCAGTCTATGATACCTGTTCCACCAATTGCATTAAAAATTGGAGTAAATGGTCCTGTTGCACCCTTTTTTAAAAAACCAAATGTTGGAGAGCCACCAGAAATCCAACCTTTTCCTGAAGGAGTAGCAAATCCAAGACCAAATAACTTATCAATAAATGCCCAAAGAAATTGAAATGCCATAACATATCTTGCAATAGCAAGAACAATTTTTAAACCCTTGCTTTCTTCAATAGAAACATCTTTGCCCATAAAATACCTCCCTTTCTTTTTCTTTTATTAATATTTTATTAATATTTTGAATTATTATTTATACACTATAATTATTACTAAGTCTATTGATTTAGTAGTAAATAGTCAAGTATTTTTTATTTTAAAAAAAATTTTAAATTAAAATTATTTTACCAACTTTTTAAATTATGGGTTTGCCAGCTTTAATTTTGTTAATAAGCTTAGGTATAATATCAAACATATCCCCCACAATACCATAATTAGCAACTTTAAATATCGGTGCATTGGGATCCTTGTTTATAGCAATTATCATATCTGAAGTTTGCATACCTGCAAGATGCTGAATTGCCCCTGAAATTCCTACTGCAATATATAATTTCGGATTAACTGTTTTTCCGGTTTGCCCGACTTGATGAGGATATGATATCCAGTTAGAATCAACTGCTGCTCTTGAAGCTCCTACTACCCCACCCAGCAGCTCTGCAAGTTCCTTTAACATTTTAAATTTATCTGCACCACCAAGACCTCTTCCGCCTGAAACTATTACATCATAATCATTTAAATTTATTTTTTCTTCTGTTTCTTTTTCCTTGCTGATTAATTTATATTTTGTTTTAAATTTTGATTCATCAATTTCTATATATTTTATTTTGTTTCGATAATCAGAAAGTGATAAACCTTTTTCATTATTATTATTCTGATTGTTATCTGTATCATTAGTTTTGTTTTCATACTTAATTTCCATTACATGAGGCCTTACAGTTGCCATTTGGGGTCTTGAATTTTTAGTAACAATGGTTGCCAGAATATTTCCTCCAAATGTAGGTCTTGTCTGAAGGAGAATTTTTTTATCATTATCAATGGATAATGCTGTGCAATCAGCAGTTAAGCCTGTTTTAATTATTGCAGCAACTTTTGGAATTAATGTTCTTCCAAACATTGTTGCACCAGCAAGAAAAATCTCCGGTTTATATTTATTTATAACTTGCACTAATGCTTTTGCAAAAATATCATCTGTATTGTTTATAAAAATATTGCTTTTTACAAAAAAAAGCTCGTTCAGTCCGAATTTAAAAACATCATACAAATTCAATGGTTCGTTATCACAAATCAAAACAGCAGATAAATTAACTCCAAGATTATTTGCAAGAATTTTACCAGTACTTAAAAGTTCAAAACCTACATCAATAATTTTATTATCATGTGTTTCAAGAAAAACACATACACCCTTGTAATCAGAAAAATCTTTTTCAATCTTATTATCGCTTGTAATTTCAATTGCATTATATTTGCAGGATTCTACACATGCTCCACAATAAATACAATTTTCATTTATTATTGCCTTTTTATTAATTATTTCTATTGCATCATACATACAATAATTTTTGCATATTCCACAACCAGTGCATTTCTGAATGTCAACTTTTATTTCCATTTAAAACAAATTCTCCAATTTCTTATTTAATTAAATTCTTATTAAATTAGATTCTTATTAAATTAGATTCAAAAAAATAATAAATTCTTTAAAAAGCCAATTCATAAACTAAATTCATAAATTAAATTAAATTTAATTCTTTTAATCTAGAATATATCTCATTAACTTGTTCTTCTGGTGTCCCTTTTATGATTTTAATTTCATGTTTATGTTCAGGAGTAAATATTTTTATTACCTGAGTATAAGAACCATTAAGTCCGCATTCTTTTTCATCCAAACCCAGGTGTTTATTATCCCAAACAGGTATATCTGCACTTTTAGCTTTCATTTTTCCTCTAAGCGAAGGAATTCTGGGAATATTTATGTCCTTGCCAACAGATATTGCAACAGGAAGCTTCATTTCAAATGTTTCATATCTGTCTTCCATAAGCCTTTTTATTATTATTTTATTTTTATCAATTTCTACAATTTTGCTTGCATATCCTAAAAAAGGTATATTTAAAATTTGAGCAAGCTCCGGACCAACTTGACCTGTATCGCCATCAAGTGTTTGCTTGCCAAGAATTATGATTTTCCAGCCTTCAATTTTTTTAATTGCCTTTGACAAAGTATAAGCAGTTGCCCATGTATCTGAACCGGCAAAAGCCCTGTCAGAGAGTAAAATCCCATTATCAACTCCAAGTGAAATTGCCTCTTTTAAAATTTCTTTTGACTGGGGCGGACCCATGCTGATAGCAATAACCTGAATATCTGAATTAATATTATTAGTATCAGATAAAAATCTTTCTTTTAGTCTAACACCTTCTTCTATCGCATATGTATCAAACGGATTTATTATATTTTCAATCCCTTCTCTTATAAGAGTGTTCGTTTCTGGATTTATTTTAATTTCAGTTATACCTGGTACTTGTTTTATACATACTATAATTGTTAACTTATCGGCCATTATATTTAATAATCCTGTTATTTATTGTTAATATTTTTAAAACTCCTGCATATAATTTTTATTAAAAAAATATTACCTTTTTATTAATAATCCTGATTACCTCTTAGAAAATAAGATAATAAATTTTATAATTCTTATAAAAATTATAATTTTAAAATTTTAAATAAAACCTTTTTTTATAAGGTCAAGTGCTATTATATTTCGCTGAATCTGATTGGTTCCTTCATATATCTGAGTTATTTTTGCATCTCTCATCATTTTCTCAACCGGGTAATCTTTCATAAATCCGTAGCCTCCAAATATTTGCACTGCATCTGTAGTAACTTTCATTGCCATATCTGAAGCAAATAATTTAGACATTGCAGATAATCTTGAAATATCTTTCTCACCATTATCAATTGCTTGTGCAGTATAATAAACAAGTGATCTTGCTGCTTCAACATTGGTTGCCATATCAGCAAGCATATGCTGAATTGCCTGAAAAGATGATATCGAAGAATCAAACTGAAATCTTATCTTTGAATAATTTAACGCTTCTTCTAATGCTGCTTGTGCTACTCCAACAGCTTGAGCCCCAACAGCAGGTCTTGATTGATCAAAGGTTTTCATTATTATGATAAAACCCATACCTTCTTTAGATATAAGATTTTCTTTTGGAACTTTACAATCATTAAATATTAATTCTCTTGTTGCAGAAGCTCTTATTCCAAGTTTATTTTCTTTCTTTCCAAATTCGAAACCTTCTGTTCCTTTTTCAACTATGAAAGCGCTAACCCCTCTTGCTCCTCTTGAGGGATCAGTTTTAGCAAAAACAGTATAAATATCTGCTTCTCCACCGTTTGTTATCCATTGTTTTGTTCCATTTAAAATATAATAATTACCATCTTTAACTGCTGTTGTTCTAATTGCACTTACATCACTTCCAGCATCCGCCTCGGTTAGTCCAAAAGCTGCGAGCTTTTCTCCACTTGCAAGTTGCGGAAGATATCTTTCTTTCTGTTCTTCGCTGCCCATTAAAATTATTGGTATAAAGCCAAGGCCGCTTGCAGCATACGTTGTCGCTACACTTAAATCACCCCTGCTTAATTCTTCAGTTGCAAGACATACCTCAAAAATACCTGTTCCCATTCCCCCATATTTTTCAGGAATAAATAATCTGAAAAGATCACTTCTGCCAATTTCAGCTATTATTTCTGCAGGAAAAATCATTTTCTCATCTAATTCAGCTCTTACAGGAATAATTCTTTCTTCTACTATTCTTCTACAAATTTCAACTATCATTTTTTGTTCTTCTGTTAATAAATATCTCATAAATCCCCCAATTAATTTTAAATACGGTTTAATAAAAAGACGTTAAGGCGAGTTAATAGTTTCGGTGATTTGTAAATATTTGCTTTACTTCTTTTACATAGCGAGAAATGAGCCTAAAATGGATACAAGACTTGAATTTTTATATAGTATAAAATGTAAATATAAAAATATAAACATGATATTTATGATATTTATAAATATCTTTTAAACCAGCAGGAATAATTCTAACTATATTATTTTTATAAAATATTATTTATCAAATTATACGCAGAAGCATGAGTTGAGATTGCAGGAAAACTATTAACTTGACATCTCTTTGGTAATCATGTCAAATTATACGTCCCCGTGACATAATTAATCAATATGAAAAACTTCTTCAAGCATTTCTATTTCAGGTCCAAGAATCGTGGGATCACTGTTTACAAAATATTTAGCCATTGCTTTCTGCCATCTTGTATTAACTTCAGTAGCTGCCATTTTTTTGCTGCCTTCTTCTAAATTATCATGTTCCAGATAAGCAAACATTGTGCCGTCTTTTCTAAAATATATTGAATAATTCCTATATCCACAATCCTTTAATGCTTTTTTCATATCAGGCCAAATATTATCATGATCTTTTTTGTATTCTTCTTTTAATTCAGGTTTTATTTTCCAAATCATGCCATATCTTGCCATTTTATTTCCTCCTGTTTATTTTTGAAAATTATTTTTAAAAATATCAGTATTTTTTTATAATTTTAAAATAAAACTAATTCAGATAAATTAACTGAAAATTAACTTAAACAGAAAATAATATTTTGCAAACATTATAATTTAAATCAAAAAATTTTCTATTTATTTTGCTTTTATATATTTGCCATATCTATTATTTATCTGATATTTCTATTTCTTCTTATTTTCCACAGCTTTTACAAACTCCTTGGCAGCAGCTGAAGCATCTGGAGCATATATTTCTATATTATACATGTCTGCAAAATGTCTTGTAACAGGAGCACCTCCTACTGCAAGTATTACATTATCTCTTAGACCTGCATCAGCTATTGCTTTTATATGAGTTGGTATATTTGCAAGTGTAGTTGTAAGAAGACCTGAAAATGCAACTATATCAGGATTATTCTCTTTTATTGCATCAACAAATTTAGAATAATCCACATCTATACCTAAATCTATAACTTTAAAGCCTTGACCTTCAGCCATTGTAATAACCAGGTTTTTACCTATATCATGAAGATCACCTTTAACAGTGCCTATTACAATTGTACCTTTTTCTGCTATGTGACTATTTTTCTTCATGTGCGGCTTAAGTACCTCCATTGCAGCTTTCATTGTCTTAGCAGATAGCAGCATATCAGGCATGTAAAGCTCACCTGTTGAGAATTTATCTCCAACATATATCATTGCCTTTGAAAGAGAATTATTTATTATGTCATTTATATCAATATTTTCACCGAGTGCTTTTTGAATTAAGGGCTCTATTTCTTTGTATGCTCCTTTTACTGTTGTGCTGTAAATATCATCAAGTATTGCCATAAAGTAACTCCTTTTAGATAAAAGATTTATAAATATTTATTAATACCTGCCGTATTTATGAATCGCATTAATGTAGGCTATATAGTTCTCATGAGGTATGTAATTTACTATTGAATGAGAGCATGTTGCTACATAACCGTATCCCGGTTTAAGTACTTCCATGTGTTCTTTTACATCTTTTTCAACATCTTCAGGTGTCCCTTTTGAGAGTGGAAATTCAACATCAATATTTCCTGATAAGCACAGTCTTGAACCGAATCTTTTCTTATAGTCACGATAATCTATTCCATAAGGATCCATCGGATTCAAGCAATTTAAGCCTATATTTATAAGGTCTTCTACTATATCATCTACTTTACCATCAGAATGAAACATTATTGGAATATTTGCATTAAGGGCAGGTTCAAATATACGAGCCATTCTTGGAATCCACATTTCTTTCATAAGTTTAGGAGGGATAAAGAGTCCTGTTTTAAATGCAACGTCATCTGCCGGGAATATAAAGTCTACTTTTTCAGCTACCATTGCTTTGGTTAAATTAACGAAATGAACTGTTGAAACTTCAAGCATATCCTCAACAAGGTCTCTGTCTTCATAAATCATCATCATAAAATCATTCATGCCTACAACAAATTCATATAATGTCTGGATAAGACATCCGTAAAGGGCTGTTACACCCAAGTTTATATTCTGTTTTTTAACCTCTTCTTTATATTCACGAATATAATTTACGGTATTTTGTATTGCATTTTCTGAATCAAGTTTTAAGCTTTCAAAATCCTTTCTTGTTCTAACTGATCTATCAAAAGCATTAACCCAGTTGCCATTTTCATCCTGTTTTTTAAACGGGGTCCAGAGTCCTCCATCAAACATCATTGCATCCTGGCCTATGATTTTGCAAAGTTCTATATAATCAGCCGGATACATTGGCCTGCCAGCCGGAGCATTAGCTCCTTTTGCAGGATCTCCTCCAACTGCTAAGGTATTTCCTGCATAGCGGCCTAATATTTTTTCAACATGACTGTCTTCAATTAATATTTCAAAATTAGGAACTCTATCTACTTTTTCTCTTCTGAAAGCACTAAGAAGTCTGTTTTTATCTATATCACCTTCATAGGGAAGTATTTTAGCTGTTTCTATCAAAGGGTGCCTCCTTTAAATAAATATTTATGTAATTATATAATATTATAAAAATTATTTATTTAATGTAGTAATTTATTAACATAATTTTTTATATAATTTATTCTTCGTTATTATAGTTACAATAAATCCCAATAAATTACATTTAATAAACAAATTTAAAAATAATAAACAATTTAATTAATTCTTTGATTTAAATTTAATATTATAACTTTAGTTTAAAATAATAAACCAGAAATTAAATCAATATTATCAACAAAATGATAACCTTTTAAATTTTTGTCAATTTCTTTTTCATGCTTTAAAAGTTTTTGTGCCATTTCCTGATATTTCCACATAAGTTTAACACCTAAGGCAAGAGATTTTGCTCTATCATCTCGAGGAGAAATTATATCAATGGCACACCAGCCTTCATAATTTGTTTTATTTAAATAATAATAAAATTCAAGAATTTCCCAGAAATTAACTGTTCCAAATATCATGTCAGGATCTGCATCTTTATAATTTTCATTAATATGGATTTGATATAATTTTCCCCAGTAATCAAGTAACGCTACTGACTCACCAATTCCTTCACCTGCCATTAAAGCATGCCCGATATCTAAAGCACATCCTACATTTTTTAAATTAACTTCACGAACAAAAGCCATGGCTTTTCCAGTGTCATTTATATATTCTTTTTGTCTCGGGTCTTTACTTTTAGCTTCAATGGCAATCTTCATATCTTTAGCATACTCACCAATTTCTCTAACTGCCTCCACCATATTTTTCCAACCTTCAACATAATTTACCTGGAAAGTATAATCATAACCATCATGAGCAGGCCATAATAAAACACTATCAGCTTTTACTGCTTTTGCAAAATCAACTGCATCTTTAAACAGTTTTATTGCTTCTTTCCTGATTTTATCATCATTAGTGCAAAAAGAACCATGTTTCCATTTTCTGTCTCCCCAGCATTCAACAGCAATATTTGACACTTTAAGCCCGTAACTTTCAACTTTTTTTACAAGTTTATCAGGATCATTTGGAAGTGGGGCTGTTGGATAAAATGTAAACAGACCTGTCAGACCTTTTATTTTTGACATAATTTCCAGTTGCTGATCTGCAGTAAGTTCATCAAAATAACCTCCAGGGACATATCTTTCAGCATAAGTTCCAAGACACCATAAATGAGCGTCCACATTAAGTTTCATTAAAATCTCCTTCCTTTTTTATAAAAATGGTAAATAAAATCGTTTTTTTATTTTAAACATTTTTTTAACAATTATTATTGATTACCAAACAGTTGTAAAAAATATTTTTTTTAAAAAAGTTTTTTAAAATTTTCTATTTTAATTTTCTTAAATTAAAAATATTAATTTTTAATTTAACTTTAAGATTTAATATAAAATAATATAAACACAATATAAATATTGATTTTTTAATATATTAATTTTTTAATAATTTTTAATTATTTTTTTATCTATAATTTATCTATAAAATTTATAAAATTTTTAAATATTTTTCATAAGCAGCATCCCAGATTTCTTTTTCTTTTGGCTCATATAACAAAACATTTGATGAATTTCTGCAAATCATTCTTCCCTCATTTACATCCTTAATCTCACCTGTTCCTTTTAATTGCATGAGAAGATTACCTACAGCTGTAGTTTCAGTAGGGCCTGCAGCAACAGGAACACCAAGAGAATTGGAAATCCACTGACATATCAGCTTATTATTTGTACCTCCACCAACCAGATGAAGAAGCTCTATTTTTTTACCAATTAATTTTTGGGTCTGCTCAATGTTAAACCTTATTTTAAGGACAAGGCTTTCATAAAAACTTCTTGAAATTTGTGCCATACCTTCAGGTATATTCTGCCCTTTATCTTTACAATAATTTGCAATTACTTTAGGCATGTCAGATGAAGGTGGTATAAAAACAGGATCATCAACATTTATAAATGAGTAAAAAGGTTTAGCTAAGGGATAAACTTTATCAATTTCAGGCCAGGGTATATTTTCTCCTTTATCTTTTCTCCATTTTCCCATGCATTGCTGAATTATCCATAAACCATTTATATTTTTTACAAATAAATTTCTTCCTTCACAACCGCCCTCATTTCCATATCCAAATTTAAAAGCTTCAGGAGTTATTATTGGCTCAGAAGTTTCTACTCCAGCCACAAGCCAGGTACCCATACTCACAAATGCCCACACTTTTTTTGAATCAATTACGGGTATACCTGTTTCAGCTGAAGCTGAATCATGAGACGCAGGTGCAATAACAGGAATATTTGGAATTTCAAGTTCTTTTAAAACTGAACTTTGAAGATCTCCAACTTTACTTCCCGGCTGAATGATTTGAGGGAAAATGTCTTTTGAAATATTTAACTTACCCAATATTTCATCTGACCATTTTTTGTTTTTCTGATCATATATTATGGAAGTAGTTGCCTCTGTAAATTCATTATAGGCATTTCCTGTAAGAAAATAATTAAACAAATCAGGCATCATTAAAAATTTATATGCATTAGGAAGTTCAATTGCATTATTAATTTTTAAATTATACAAATGATAAACAGACATGATGCTCATTATAAGGCCGCCGGTTAATTCAAATAATTTTTCAGGAGGAAAATCTTTATGAACTGCCTGTGCAGCTGCAGTTCTGGCTTCATCACGGTAATGATGCGGATTTGACAGCAAATGACCGTTTTTATCAATAAAACCAAAATCAACTCCCCAGGTATCTATCCCAAGTGATTCTATATTTTTAAAAATTTTATGAGATGCCAGGATTCCGTTTTTTAATTCAGAATACAGTCTTAAAATATCCCAATATAAAATCCCGGTAGCAAATACAGGAATATTGTCAAACCTGTGAGTTACTTCCAGTCCAAATTTGCTGCCATCAAATTTTGCTACTATTGCTCTTCCATTACTTGCACCAAAATCAAAAATAAGATAGTTCTTAGAAGCCATAAATTCTCCCTGTAAAACTAATTTTTAATTATAATTTTAATAACTAATTTTAATAACTAATTTTATAAAAAATTAAAAACTAATTAGAATTTGCTGAATAATAGATAAAGATCAAACAAATTTTTAAAAATTTAACCTGATAATGTTAAAAAATGCTAAAAATAACTGAATTATTCAGCACAAACTAATTAATAAATTATTATATTAATTTAATAAAGCTGTAAATTACGTCTGTTTCTTAAAGCATCAATTGATATTACAAGTACAAGTAAAGCACCTTTTACAACCTGTCTTAAAAATATCGGAACATCCAGCATAACCATACCATTTGAAATGGATCCAATTATAACTAATGCTACAAATACGCCAAGAAGGTTTCCTTTACCTCCCCCAACTGCAACACCGCCAAGAACAACTATGGTTAATACTTCAAGCTCTGCACCTGTTCCATATTCAGGCCTTCCTGAACCTAACTGTGAAATTAAAAGAAGACCAGCTAAAGAACAAAAAAATCCGGATATTACATAAGTTATTATTTTTATTCTGTCAACTTGAATACCTGCCAGTCTTGCAAGAGTTTCATTACCACCAATGGTATATAAATTTCTTCCAAATCTTGTAAATTTTAAAATTAACGCGATAATTACAAAAAACACAATTATATAGACAGTAGTATAAGGAATAGCATTTGCGATAAATTTTCTCCCTAAATTTTGAATAAAAACATTATAAATTCTTGGATTTTTATCAGCCCAAAAATAACATACACCTCTGATAATTGCCAGAGTACCTAATGTTGTAATAATAGGGTTAATTCCAATTTTTGTAATTATAAGTCCATTAATTAATCCGACAGCACAGCCTATTGCTATTGCAATTATAAAAATTAACGGGGTTGGAACACCATACTGATCCATCATTAAAACTGCACTTACGATACCTACAAGCCCCGAGATTGAACCAATTGAAAGATCAAAACCACCCGCAATCATAACAACTGTTATTCCTGAGGCTAAAATTCCAAAGACTGCAAGATTATTAAAAATTCCTCTGAAATTTTGTACAGTTAAAAAATTTTTATCGGCAATCGTAAAGACTATTATCATTACAATATATAACCCTATCAGCGTTGGCGTAGGTGTTCTTAAAAAATTCCTTAAACCTGAGTATTGTTTTTCTGGTTTTGCCATTTAACCTCCAAAACTATAAAATTTATTGAAAAAGCGCAAAATTAAATCATTAAACTCTTTTTAAAGCCCTTGACTGTCTTATTTCATAAGTAGCAACAACAAGTACTAAAACTGCTCCCTGAACAATCTGAATGTAATAATAATAAACATTCATTATTGTTAAAAAATTATATAACAGGCTTAAAATTAAAGTTCCTGCTAAGGTTCCGAGTATCTGTCCTTTTCCACCACCAAGCGCAGTTCCACCTAATACTATCCCTGAAATAATAACAAGCTCAAGTCCCTGTCCATGCTGCGGCATACCAACAGCTGAAAGAGAAGTTAAAATTAATCCTCCTAAAGATGCAGTAATACCACATAGCAAAAAATTAATAAATTTTACTTTTTTAACATTAATTCCTGAAAGATATGATGCCATAGGATTTGTACCAATTGCATAAATGCTTCTTCCCCATTTTGAAAGATTCATCACAACATAAGTTAGCGCAAATATAATAATAAATATTACAATTGGAAATGGAATTACTTTAAAAATAAATCCTCTTCCTATAAAATCAATAACAGGATTAATTGCAAGCATCGATTCGCCATTTGATAATGTATATCCAATCCCTCTCCATATAAACATGGTGCCTATAGTAGCAATCATTGAATTTACTCCGACAACAGTTGCCAGGAATCCGTTAAAAGCACCCATTACAGCTCCACCAAATAATGCAATTACTACTACCAGCCATCCAGGAAGCCCTTTTGATAATAAAAATGCAGCCAGGCAGGCTGTTAATCCTATATTTCCTCCTATTGAAAAATCAATTTCTCCTGTAACCATAACCATTGTTAATACTGCTGCTATTATGCCAATAAATGAAAGGTTGTTAAGCATGGGAATTAAGTTTAAAACAGAAAAAAAGAAAGGTCTTCCAACATAAGAAAATAAAGCAAATAAAACCACAAGAACTATAAATAAAATTCCGGTATTGCTAATTTTAGCTTTTTTCCCCGGCTCCATTGAAGAAGCTTTGATTTCGGGCATTATTTCCTCCTCTTAAAATAATTAAATACATGCGGATTGTAACAATTTTTCTTCAGTTGCCTCTGTTCTCGAATATTGTGCTGTAATTCTTCCCTTACTCATTACTAATATTCTATCAGCTATGGACAATATTTCAGGAAGTTCTGAACTTATCATTATAACTGCTGAACCTTCTTCACACAAATTTTGCATAAGTTTATAAATTTCAATTTTTGCACCAACATCTATTCCTCTTGTAGGTTCATTTAATATTATTATTTTTGAACCGCTTTCAAGCCATTTTGCAAGTACCACTTTTTGCTGGTTACCACCTGATAAACTATTAACTTCCTGCTCTAAAGTAGGGGTCTTTATTCCCATCTCTTTTACCCATTTTCCAGCTTTTATTTTCTCAAGTTTTTTATTTATTAAGAATCCTTTACCTAAGTCTTCTATATTAGCCAGGGTAACATTTTCTTTAACTCCCAGATGAAGTGCAAGTCCTTCAACTTTTCTATCAAGCGGGACAAGCCCTATTTTTTCATCTCTTGCTATTTTCGGGCTTTTGATATTAGCTTTTTTACCATTTATGATTATTTCTCCACTATGAATTTTATTAGCACCAAACAAAGCTTTGACAAGAGCAGTTCTTCCAGAACCAAGGAGTCCGAATATTCCAAGAATTTCACCTTTTCTCAAATTAAAACTTATATCATTAAAACCTTCAGCATTAAGATTTTTAACTTCCAGTACCGTTTCTCCAATTAGCACTTCCCTTTTAGGATACATTTCCTTAATATCACGTCCAACCATTAAAGTAACCAGTTCATTAGCATCTGTCTCAACAGTTTTTCTTAAACCTACTTTTTTACCATCACGAAGTATTACAACTCTGTCAGTTATTTCAAAAATTTCTTTTAATCTGTGGGAGATATAAATTATTGAAACGCCTTTTGTTTTTAAAGTATTTATTATTTTAAATAATGATTGAGTTTCTTCTTCGCTTAAAGCAGCAGTCGGCTCATCCATTACAAGTATTTTTGCTTCTTTTGATATTGCTTTTGCTATTTCTACAACCTGTTTTTCAGAAATAGATAAATCACCGATTATAGCATTAGGGTCTAAGTCAACATTTAACTCATTTAAAATTTCAGCAGCTCTTTTATTCATTGCTTTCCAGTCAACAATTTTAAAAGGACTCTTGACAAGCTGCTCACCAACAAAAATGTTTTCTGCAACTGTTAAATTATTTAAGGAATTCAGCTCCTGATAAATTACTCTAATACCTGAAGCCATTGCTTCAGAAGGATTTTTTATTTCAAATTTCTGGCCATCTACAAAAATAGAACCTGAGTCTTTAATATAATTACCTGCTAAAATTTTAATAAGTGTTGATTTACCTGCACCATTTTCACCTAAAATACCTAAAACTTCGCCCTTGTAAAGCTCTATGGAAACATCATCAAGCGCTATAACTCCTGGAAAAGTTTTAGTAATATTGTCCATTTTTAAAACTATACCATTATTATTGGCCACCTTATCACCACCTGTATATATTTAATTGAGGAGACTAATCTTTTTATAATTCTTAGCCTCCTCAATTTTTTAATAATTTTTCAGATTATCATTTTTAATTATTCTTAACTAATTTAAAACTGTTATTTTTTTGGATAATACTGGTCAATATTGTCTTTTGTAATAACAGCGTTTTCAACATACATAAATGCTGGAACTGGTTGATTATGCATTAATGCTACAGCTCCAGGAATTAAGTATTCACCATAATGTTCCGGGAAGTAAGCAATACCAGCATCTGTTAAACCGTCACGAATTTGTTGCTGACCAACAGCATCTACACCTTGGGTGATAATAATCCATTTTTCAGGATCCCATCTTCCTGCAGTTTGAATAGCTGAAATAATCCCACTCATTGTTTCTTCATTAATTGAAGTTAAAACACAAGTTTTAGCATTAGGTATTTTTGATAAAACATCAGTCATAGCTTTGTTAGCTTGTTCAGCTTCACCAGCACCACCATCTGCTCTAATTGTTTTGGGATCAACTTTATCAGCACCATATTTATCAACAAATGCCTGATAAAAACCTTCTGAACGAAGCATTGTTACTTCTCCACCTGACGGCATTTGCATTAAAATTATATTGTCAATTTTATCAATTCCACCCATTGCTTCAACATCTTTAATAGCTTCCTGACCTGCCATGTAAGCTACTTTAAAGTTATTTACACCCATGAATGGCGCACCTGGAGTTGGAACGTCAACAGCTATAATAGGAATATTAGCTGCACCAAATTTTGTAGCTATTATACTGTTAACTTTTGAGTCAAACTGGAAATTAATTAAAACATTTGGCTTTTTAGCTAACATAATATCAGCATTTTTAAGTCCTATAGTTGCATCATACTGGTTGTCAGCATAGTAAAGTTTATTAGGATCTCCACCAGCAAGTTTCCACTGATCTTGAACACTTTTCCAGACATTTTCACAGAATGGAATTCCACCCATAATGTTTGTAAAAGCAAGTGAAAAATCTTTTGCAGGAGCATCAGGATATTCTTTATTTGCTTTTGCAGCTTCTCTCATTTTTTCATAAAATGGATAACCTCCTGCAGGTTCTGTAGATTCTGTTGTTGCAGCTGTTGTTTCAGTAGCTGCTGCTGTAGTTTCTGCTGCAGCTGTTGTTTCAGTAGCTGCTGCTGTAGTTGCAGTTGAAGTAGTTTTGCAACCTGGCAAAATAGCTAAGGTTGTAACTACTGCTACAACTAACATCAAAATTAATAATAATTTTGTTTTTGACATACTTTTAACACCCTTCCTTTTTTTGTTAATTACTGTTTTTACAGTATACTTTACTTACTAAATACTTTGACTAAATACTTTGATACTTTTTATGTTTTATAATTCTACAACATCTTTTGTCTTTATATTACTTTCTTTTTGCCTCCCTTCATATACTATTTACAAAATAAATTAAAATTTTTTAATAAGATTTTAAAAGGTAAATTATTATAAGATTTTTGAAAAACGTTTTTTTATTTAATTATATATTTACAATGTATAAAATTACTTCCTAAAAATATTATTATTAAAGTTTGGATAAAAAACGATTTTTTAATGTAAATATAATTTATTACACTATAATTATTTTGTCAATAACATAATTTATAAATAATATCATCTACAGCTACTCAAATTTTTATACTTGATGTAGTATGATTTGTAATTTAAAGATATTTTAAAACAAATTATTAACTGAATTGTCAGCTTTATGTTTTAGATTAAAAAAGATTATTAAATAAATATTTTTATTAATTTATTACATTAATAATTAAGATATATTAATTATTTTATAATTAATATATCTTAACTTAATAAATTTTTTATTTTAAACTTTTAAGAATTTATATAATTTAAATTGAAGTTTTAATATTTTAAAAATTATTTGTAATTTATTATCTGTTTAACAATTTCAGATACAATTTTATCTATTTCATCTTTAGGAATTTCCTTATTACCATCAAAATTTTGATAATCATTATAAAAATTACCTTTTTCTTTTGATTTTTCTACCTCTTGACTTTCATTTCTGCAATTATCACCATTACACATCCCGCATAAAGTACAATCATCATATTTTTTTATGCTTGTTGTTTTATAAGATGAGACAGGGTATTTAAATTTTGCCGTTTTTATATCAAAATTAAATTTTAATTCTTCATTAGGAAAATATGTTTTTAAAACTGACCCCATTATTAACTTTAATCTTTCCTTTAAATCAGCAATCTTTGCTAATGCCGCGGGAGGATAATTCATTTTTGGAATCCCCATGTCTATTCCTCTTAAAGATTGAGCCTCTTTAAAACCTTGAGGAAAATTTACACTTTTCATCTCTCTAATTATTGGTAGAATTGCCATTTGTAGATTATAAGCAAAATTAATATTACCATCCAAAAAAGCCTTATAAATCCCTACCATAAATTCTGGTAACACTCCTGTAGTTGCAGTCATACATCCCTGAGCACCCATCATCAAAGATGGTAGAAATATTTCTTCAGCTCCTAACATTACTCTAAAATTTGGATTTATTTTTCTAGTCATCTCCAATATATTCATAACATTTATCATATTCCCTGAAGATTCCTTTATGCCTACTACATTTGGTAAAGAACATAATCTTTCTGCCATAGCTGGTGTAACTTCATTAGCAAAAAAAGGAATATTGTATAAAAATATTGGGATATCTACAGATTCTGCTACTTTTCGAAGATGCCCCTCTACTACTTCTTTAGTATTTTGGAAAAAATAAGGTCCATGTAAGACAACTGCTGAGCAACCTTTTTCTTTTGCATAATTTGCCATTTCTATAGATTGGTGATAACAAGTTGCACCACTACCAGGAATAATGTCAACTCTTTCTCTATTTTCATCAACTACTATATCTATTAAAAATTTTCGCTCTGCTAAATCTAAATGAGTATATTCACCACATGAAGCTACTGGGAATATTCCATCTACTCCTTTAGCAATGAAAAAATTAACCATTTTCCTCACTTCAACCTCATTTATCTTTCCTCTACCATCAAAAGGCGTTAGCATTGCTACAACTGTACCTTTAGGGATATGCATAAATCTCTCCTATTCTAAAAGATTATTAAAATAATCAAAAATAATTTATTAATAAAATTACTTACACAATAAATTTAATTTTATCTTTATTATAAATCCATTTAGGTTTTCTTCCTTCTAAAGCATCGACTACACATTCTGCCGCATGCATTGCCATTCTTCTTGAGCTTTCTATGGTTAATGCAGCAGAATGTGGTGTTAAGATAATATTATTTAATTTTAATATAGGATTATCCGGTTTAGGTGGTTCGTTTTCAAAAACATCGAGTGCTGCTCCAGATATTTTATTTTCAGATAAGACATCAGCAAGAGCATTTTCATCAATTATGCCGCCTCTTGATGTATTTATAATAAAAGCATCTTTTTTCATATTTTTTAAAATTTCTTTATTAATTATATTATGATTTTCTTCAGTATATGGTATATGAACACTTACAAAGTCTGAGATTAAAAATATTTCATAAAAATCTTTTATTCTTTTGCAAGGAAAATCTACATGAACATCATCAGGCAAAAATTTATCATAATAAAATATCTTCATGTTAAAACATTTACAGCATTTTTCAGCTACCTTTCTACCAATTTTACCAAATCCAATAATTCCTAAGACTTTACCTTGCAAATCAATGGGAAGATAACTGTTTCTTATTATAAAATTATTTTCTCTTACTGCTGTATCCATTTTAAATAAATATTTAGACAAGGCAAATATAAAAGCTATAGTATGTTCCACAACACTATCAATATTAGCCTCTGGCGTATTACAAACAAGAATATTCCTTTCAGATGCAGCATTTACGTCCACATTATCAACTCCAGCACCAGTTCTTGCTATAATTTTTAATTTTTTAGCTGCAAAAATCGTATCTCTACTTAATTTTGTAGCAGTTCTTACAATCATAGCATCAGCATCAATTGCATATTTTCTCACTATTTCATCTTTTGGATTAGGAGATATTTGTATTTCAAAATCTCTACTTTTCATAAATTCTATTGCATCCTTATGAATTTCCTGGCTTAATAAAATTTTTACCATTTAAATTATTCCCTCTCCTTTTAAATATTCTCGCATTTCTCCAATCTGAACATCATTTAATGGCTTTAAAGGTCTTCTTGGCTCTCCTCCAAAAAACCCAGCTAATGTTGCTGCAACTTTAACAGCACTTACCCCACCACTTCCAGAAACTTTGGAATTCAATTTAAAAATTTTAAAATGAAGATCAGTTGCTTCTTTTATCTTACCTTCAATAAAAAAGTTATAAAGTTCACAACATATATTTGGAAAAGCATTTGCTAACGAAAGTATTCCACCAGTTGCACCACAAATCAATCCAGTAAGGAAAAAATTAGCAGAACCTGCAATTACATGAAAATTATCAATGCCCTTAGATGCACTCAAAAAGCTCATGATTCCATCAGTTGAACTATCTTTCATACCTACAATATTAGGGTGATTGGCAAGTTTACTTATTACTTTTGGTGACACTTTTACACCTCCAGTAAATCCAGGAGCATTATAAATAAGAACCGGAATATCTACGTTATCAGCGATTTCAGTATAATAATCAATCAGTATTTCATCTTTAATTTGTTTAGCAAAATAACTTGGAGTTAAAACGCTAACAAAATCAGCACCGATCTTAGCAGCTTCTTTACTAAAACTAATTGTTTCTCTAGTAGATTCACAACCTGTACCTGCCATGATAATTTTATTTCCCTTATTTTTTATAAATATTTCAAGTACTTTTAATTTTTCTGTATATGTCAGACTCTTATTTTCGCCATTTGAACCTAAAGCTAAATAACCCTTAATATCTGTTTCATTTAACTTCTTTAAATTATATTCTAATTTATCATATCGAATTTCATCATTAATAAAAGGTGTAATTGCTGGCACAAAAACTCCGCTTAATTTCTCTTTTATAGTCATATTACTCCTTTAAAAAATTATTTAAGTTTTAATAATTTAATATTTCATAATGTGCATAATAAATAAAATTTTCGTATATTTAATATAAATTTACTTTAAATACATAAATATATTATTTATTAACAACATTTACTGGTTCTTCTCCTTTAAGAACCTTTAAAACATTTATAGCCCATTTATTATGTAATTCTTCTAAAGAAGTCTCAGAATAAAAAGCTGCATGTGGTGTAATAATTACATTATTTAATTTTGCAAGTTCAAAATTTATTCCAGGTGGCTCTTCTTCAAGAACGTCAAGTCCAGCACCTGCAATAAGACCATTAACTATAGCTTGATAAAGATCGGCAGTATTAATTATTGCTCCTCTTGATGTATTTATTATATAAGCTGTTTTTTTCATAATTTGAAATTCTCTTAAGCTAAACATATGTCTTGTATTTCCATTTAAAGGGCAATGAATTGAAATAAAATCACTATATCTTAAAATTTCATAAAAAGTTGCAGTTTTAACATTAAATTTTTTAATTATCTCTTGTAAAATAAAAGGATCATATACTAATATTTCTTTAAATAAATTAGAAGCTTTCTTAAAAAGATTTTGAGGAATTTTACCAAAGCCAATTAATCCTAAAATTTGATTTTGTAAATTATAAATTGGTTTGCCCACTTTGAGTGTATCCCATATACCTTCCCTGACAGAGTTTGAAAATTGGACAATTTTTCTACCCAAGCTGAGAATAATAGCAAGGCTATGATCAGCAACCTCATTTATACAATAATCAGGAACATTACATACATAAATACCTTTTGCTTTTGCAGCTTTTAAGTCTATTGAATCTACACCGATGCCAAATCTTGATATTACTTTACATTTTGTCATGCTATTTATTACTCTTTCTGTTATTTGTGCATACTGAACAAACAATGCATCGGCATCTCTGCAAATTTCTATTAATTTTTCCTCATTATTTGTCTGCGGAGTAACAAATTCGCATTCTATCTCACTTAAAATATCCTTTTCAATATCTATACTTGGAAAATCAAAATCAGTAAAAACTATTTTGAATTTTTTATCTGTCATTATCTAAGCTTTCAACAAAATTTTTTAATTTTAATTAATTTATACTTTCCGGAGGCTACTATTTTATTAATAACCTCCAGAACATGAAACATAATTTTAATAAAAATAAATAAATTTAACTATTACTATCTCCTAATTAAATTTTTAAATTTCACTTTAATAAGATTAAAAAATTATAAATATTATTTATTATTTTTTAATCTTTAAACCCATAATAATTATCTTCAGGACCTATATATAATACATTATTTTTACACTTTAAATATTCCATAAGACCAACTACTCCACCTTCTCGTCCAATTCCACTCATTTTATTGCCACCATATGAGGCTTCAATTTTTGACATAACATTTGTATTCATCCAAACAATTCCAGCATTTATTGACTCTGCTCCTTTTATTAATGTTCTATAATCTTCACTCCATATAGTAGCTCCAAGTCCATAAACCGAATCATTTGCAAGTGCAATTGCTTCTTCAATATTATCAAAGCTTTTTACAGTAACTACTGGGCCAAAAATTTCTTGTTGAACGCACTCAAATTTATTATTATCAACCTCAAGAACAGTTGGTCTATAAAAATAACCTTTATTCAGTGGTGGGGTCATTTCTCTAAAGCCACCACAAAGAAGTTTCGCTCCATCCTTAACAGCTCTTTTAACATAGCCATTCACTTGTTCAAACTGATTTTTATCAATAAGAGAACCCATTTGAGTTGACATATCCATAATATCTCCAAGTTTAATGGCGTTACATCTCTTTACAAGCTTTGTAACAAATTCATCATATATATCTTTATGAATATAAGCCCTTGTAGATGCGCAACAAACTTCGCCTTGCATAAAAGCAAAACCAATTATTAATGAATTAACTGCATCATCAACCAGGCAATCTTTTTCAGCTATAAATGGGCCTTTCCCACCAAGTTCAAGTAAAACTTTTTTCAGATTAGTTTCAGATGAAGCTTTAAGACATCTTCTACCTACTGCTGTTGATCCCGTAAATGATACCATACTAACATCATGGTGTCTTAAAATAGCTTCACCAGTAACATTTCCTGAGCCAGAAACAATATTAATTACACCTTTAGGATATCCTGCTTCTAAAAATATTTCTGCCATCATTGAACATGTTATTGGAGCTAAAGAAGAAGCTTTTAAAACAACCGTATTACCAGCAGAAAGAGCAGGGCAAATAGTTCTTGTTGCAATATGTAATGGAAAATTCCAAGGCACTATTGAACCAACAACACCATAAGGTTCATATGTTTCATAACAAAAAGCAGTTCTCCCTGGTAAAGGAATAACATTTCCTCTTATTTGCCTACCTAAATTTGAAAAATACTCCATGGCACGAAATGTGTACGGTAAATCTACATTTATTGCCTCATTTAAAGGTTTACCAACATCTTTAGCTTCCCATTCTGCAAACTCTAATTTTCTTTTCTTAAAAATTTCAAGTGCTTTCATCATTAAATCTGCTCTAACATCACCATCTAATTTTGACCATTCAGAAAAGGCTCTTTTTGCTGCTTGAACAGCTTTATCAACATCATTCTCTGAAGCAAGCGCTAATTCTGCCAAAGGCTCTCCAGTAGCAGGACAATAAGAAGTAAAGTATTCATTATTTTCTGGTTCAACCCATTCATTATCAATAAATAATTTTAATTTTTTCATAGCTCCTCCACATTGCTATTTTTTAAATAATATTTAATTAAATTTATTATTTTAGTTTTAATATGCATTAGTTAATGAATTATTATTTCTTATTAAGAAATTATTACAGGTATATCCATTAACTTTCCAAATTCTTTTACTTCTGCAAGAATGTCGCCATATACTATACCATTATGATGAGGGATTCCATTATTCATAAGAGATTCAATAAATTCCATATTTCCATTTCTCATTTTTATTGTAAGATTACTGCCTTTAAGGTAAAAATCACTATCAATCACTTCCCCTACTGCCGCATGAATAATGTAATTTCCCTTAATTGAATTTAGCCTACAAACTGTTGCAATTCCTTTTTTAAATAAAGAAATTTCTGCAAGTCCTCCAAATATTCTATGAATTTCAGGTTTATTTTTTGAAAGATTAAATGGTCCATTACCACAATGCCAAAATAATATTGCATCTTTTTCTTCAATGTAATTTACAAGGTCAGCAAGCCATGGAGTTGATTGAGAAATAGCATATTCCATTAGTAAAGTCAAAGAACCATTAACATCACATTCACAAGATGCCATAATTCCCTCAGAATTCATTCTGCCATTTGCAGGACATATAGGCGTTTTATCCTGGTCTCTTAGTTCAGGCCAGCAATCAGGTGCATAAGACTGTAATTTTCTTTCATTAACAACTTTTTTTACTGCAAGATATATTTTTGAAAGACCTCTTGACTCTAAAAGATTCTCTTTTGGAATATCGAAAATTTTTTCCTGGGTTACTATATCTTCATTTATTTCTTTTTCAGTTATGCTTCTTATAGTATTTACAAATGAATACATTGAGACTTTTGTAATACTAGTACCAAATTTTTTCTTAATAGTCAGTTCATCGAAATCAGAGATTTCAAAACCATCGGGTCTCATACCAATAACTCCTATTGTTGCTTCTCTAAGATAAGATATCGCCCTGACAGCATTAACAAATATTTTTACTTTTTCTTTTACAGATTGCTTAGAAATATTTCCATAAACAAAACTAAATTTCTGTTCAAAGTTTTTAAATATTGAACCTTGTGGTAAAGCACCTACCATTGAACCTGTAAAGTTATGTTTATTAATTGCAAATTCTTCAATTCCCCATATAAGATAAGGAACTTCAATATTTCTTACTATTTCGGTTGTGACTTCTCCTGTGCTAAATGTGCCATTAAAAATTATAATTGCATCGACATTCTCGGATTTAAATAATTTCCATGCAGCATTAGACATTGCTCTATTATTAATTGAAGGTGATGATTCCACAATTGATATATCAAATTCATTTTGAAGATAATTCTTAACATCAGATGCATATCTTGTTGCTGTTTTAAGATCATCTTCTTCCAAGAAATCTAAAGTTAAATTTACAAAACCAAATTTTAATTTTCTAAAATTTGCTGTCATAATTCCCCCCTTATATAAAATTAAAATTTAAATTCAAAAAAATATTAATTTAATTTTTTATTACCAAAGTGTGTAGCCACCATCTGCAATAATGGCACTACCTGTAAAATAACTTGCAGCCTGAGAAGCCAAAAAAACGAAAATGCCTTTTAGTTCAGAGGGATCTGCTATCCTTTTTTGTGGAGAAATAGAAGTCCACTCATCTAAAAGTTTATTATCAGCTTCTTTTAAAAGTGGGGTCATTATATAACCAGGACAAACAACATTTACACGAACATTATAAGGAGCCCATTCAACTGCTAAAGATTTAGTCAATTGAACAACAGCTGCTTTTGAAGCATTGTAATGGCATTGCTTTTGAGGAACATTAACTATATAAGCTGACATGGAAGAAACATTTATAATGCTTCCCTTCTTTTTTTTAATCATTTCCTGCCCTACCCATTTACAATACAAAAAAACACCATTAAGGTTTACATCCATTAATTTCTGCCATTCTTCAAGTGTCATTTCTTCTGCAGGAATCCAGCTGACAATACCAGCATTACAAACAAGAATATCTATTTTCCCAAACTCCCTGATTACTATCTGAACAGATTTTTTTACTTCTTCTTCTTTACATACATCCGCTTTAATTGCAATAACCTTTCTGCCAAACTTTTCAATTATACTCACAGTTTCTTTTACTTCTTCAGTAAGCTTATCCACTATAGCTACATCCGCACCAGCTTCAGCTAGGGCTATTGAAATCGCTCTACCAAGTCCTCTACCGCCACCAGTTACAATTGCTTTCTCACCATCTAATTTAAATAATGATAAAATATTATTTATTTTTTCCATTTTCATTATTTTAATTATTTATTATTAATCAGGTTTATATAAAAATTGATAAAAAATATAAAAAATAAATATAAAAATTCTTTAGAATAAATTATTTAATATATTTTTATATAAAATTATTCATAAAACAAAATAATAGATATCATCTTTTTACTATAGACTTTTCATCTTCATCAAATAAATGAATAAAATTAGGATCAAATTCTAACCAGCATATATTGCCACGTTTATACCTATATCCTCCTGCAGGAATAACAACTTTAATTTGAGTCTTATTTATATCATTTAGCTGTAAAGTAATTACGTCATTATCTCCTTGAAATTCAACAATTTTTACTACTCCAGAAATAATTGAATTAGTTTCTTTACTTTGAGCAGTTTTTATTTGTTGTGGTCGTATGCCAATTGTAATATTAGAACCAATATATTTTGGATTTATCTCACCATTAAATTTAAAAGAAATTTTTCCATCATCAGTTTGTAAGAAAATATGATCTATCGATTCTATTTTACCATTAATGAAATTCATACCTGGTTGACCAACAAAATATGCAACGAATTTATTTTCAGGTTTATTATAAATTTCATTAACTGTTCCAATTTGTTGTAATTCTGCATTATTTAAAATTAAAAGCCTATCACATAAAGATATCGCTTCCGCTTGATCATGTGTAACATAGATTGTAGTATTACCAAATAACTCATGAATTCTTCGAATTTGTGCTCTAATTTCTCCTCTAATACGCTGATCCATATGAGAGAGTGGCTCATCAAGAAGAGTTAGGTTTGGTTTTCTAACAAGTGCTCTTGCTAAAGAAACTCTTTGCTGATGACCTCCTGCTAATTCTGCAGGTTTCTTTTTTAAAATAGATGTTAAATTGAGAGCTTCAGCAATCTCTTTTACACTTTTATCTACATCTTTATTTTTCATGCCTTTAGCCCTAAGCGGGAAAGCAATATTTTCATAAATATTCATTCGGTAATAAAGTGCATAAGATTCAAAAGCTAAAGCAACATTTCTTTCGGC
>JAMDEN010000114.1 GCA_023487035.1 Actinomycetota bacterium | reverse complement strand
ATTCCATGAATTCAAGCATTTCTTTTATCGAAAAACCGGCACAATAAAGAGCTCCAACAACTGAACCCATACTTGTTCCTGATATAGCTGAAATATGAATCCCTTCATTTTCAAGAACTTCCAATACACCAATGTGCGCAAGCCCGCGAGCCCCGCCACCACTTAAAGCAACACCTATTTTTTTTGGTTTTCTCCAGAAAGACATATAAATATTATATATTAAAAATATATTAAAAAATAATAATTTTAACTTGTTATTTTACTTTTTATTTTAGTAACTATAAATTAATATAATTATAAATTAAGAAAAATTAAAAAATTTCTATCAGTTTTATAAAAAATTTAATTTATATGAAATAATTTAGATAAAAATTTGTTAGTTTTTTAAAAACACTGGATCTTAAAAGTTTCCTTTAAAAAATTTTTTTAGCTAAAATAATATTTAATATAAAAAAAATATTTAATATTATATATAATGATTTATAAATATAAAAATTATTTATTTATTTAATTTTTAATTAAAAATTTTAATAATAAAATAAAATGCAGCATAAAAAAAATTTAAAACTGATTTTAAAAATATTTAAGGTAATTATTTTTACAATTTTATTAATTATTATTACTATTTTTACAGGATGTTCTAATTTAGCTAATTACAAATCCATTTTTAATAAAACTTCTAACAGCTCTAATACTTCAAGCTCAGACACAACTGCTTTAAATCAAACTCAAACAACTATCGATCCCTCCACCTCTACCACTGACCCTAATCAGAATTCAGAAAGCAGTGAAAGATCAGATTCAATAATATCTGGAACTACCCAAAACGAAACAACACAAACTACTTTGTCAACTGAATCATCAGATACAACACAAAATAATGACTCTAGCGATGAAATAAAAGATACCGGTAATTTAAATGATTTGGCAACACAAAGATATTATTTTGAACTTGGGATAAAATCTTTTGAAGAAAAAAAATATGTTGAAGCACAATATTATCTTGAAAAAATTAAAAATAATTATTTAATACTGGCTGACTATATAAGATTTTATATGGCAAAAAGTATGCTGATGCAAAAAAAGTATGAACTGGCTGCAGAAACCTATAAAAGTTTAATTAATGAGTATCCCCAAAGCATATTTCAGGAAAAGTCGAGTATAGAGCTTGCAGACACATATTACCTTAAGGAAGATTTTAATCAGGCTGAAGAATATTATAAATTATTTAACAGTAAATTTCCTTCATCTGATTTTATTCCATATTCTTTATTCCAACTGGGTGTATGCGAGGAGAAAAATAATAAATTAAATGATGCTTATGCTAATTATAAAAAGATTTATCTTGAATATCCTGCTTCAGATTATGCAAAATTATCAATGGATAATTTGACAAGGCTTGCCAGTCAAAATGGACTTCCAGCATTTGAGCCCACAGTAGAAGAATTATATTCAAGAGCGGAAAAGTTATTCGGTATTTATTATTATGAAATGGCACTTGCGGATTTTAATAAAATCCTTAATAAAAGTGATATATCAAGCAAATATCCTGAAATTTATTCCAAAACATTATTTAAAATTGGTATGTGTTATTTTAATACGAATGATTATGGCAATGCCAGGAAATATCTGGAGCTAAATTATAATAAATTCCCTTCAGGGAGTTATGCAGATGACTCGTTATATTATCTTGGAAGAAGCCTTACAAATTTAAATTCTTATGACGAAGCAATTCAGACTTATAAAAAATTACTTGAAAGATTTCCGCAAAGTAATTATGCAGATGACAGTTTGTACAGGTGCGGTAGAATTTCTTATATGGCTAACGATTGGCAAAATGCTGCTTTTTATTATCAGAGATTAATTAATGAGTATCCTAATGGAGATAGAATTGCTGACGGATATTGGGAACTTGGATGGATACAATACAGACTTGAAGAGTTTGAAAGTGCTGCTAATACTTTTGATAAAATGTCCTTATCTTTTAAAGGAGGAGATCTTGAAGAAAAAAGTCTTTTCTGGAAGGCAAAATGCTTTGAAAAATTAAAAAAACAAGCACAGGCAATTGAAATTTATAAAAAAACTTTTTCAATTGATCCATTTTCATATTATGGGTTTGCATCAGCTGAGGTATTAAAGAAAGAAGGAATAAATTTATCCATGCCGGAAATTAATAAAAATTTAAACCCTCAAAATCCTGATATTTCCAGTATATTACCTGAAATATATAATGACTTAATTCCTCATAAGATTACAGATAAAGCTGAAATAAGTCATATTAACAAGGCAAAAGAGTTATTATTTATAAAATTTTATGATAGTGCTTCTAAAGAAGTGGAAGCTTCAAAAGATGAAATAGATGCAAATCCTGTAAAAATTCTGGAAATATCAACTTTGTATTTAAAAAGTGAAAATTATGAAAATTCGATAGGAATTGTTCAAAAAAATTATAAAAAATTATCTTCAAGTTTAACAGGCAAATTAAAAGATTATTATTATTATTTATTTTATCCCTTTGCTTACAAGGATTATTTATTAAAATACAGCACAGCTTATAATGTTGAACCCGACTTTTTACTGGCAATAATTAGAGAAG
>JAMDEN010000116.1 GCA_023487035.1 Actinomycetota bacterium | reverse complement strand
GACATGATTTAAAACACTACCTAAAGAATATTTAGCCTCTCCGCCACTTTTAACTGCTTCTTCAACAGCTTCACTTATTGCAAGACCGAGACTTCCAGGAGAATTGGGATCCTGCGCAAGCATTGCCCTTCCTGCTTCCGTCAGATTGGAAGGAGAAGCATGAACCTTCCCGCCATACATTCTCATCATGATTTTTCTGTATGGCTTTTGATCATAGCTCACTCTAACCATATAAACAGTAACATCAATTCCAATTACGCTACCTGCAAAGCATAAAGCACTACCCCATTGCCCTGCACCAGTTTCAGTAGTTAACCTGCCTGTGCCATCTTTTTTATTATAATAAGCTTGTGCGATTGCTGTATTTGGCTTATGACTTCCGGCAGGGCTTACTGACTCGTTTTTATAAAATATTTTTGCTGGAGTTTCAAGCATTTCTTCAAGTCTTTTAGCCCTGACAAGTGGAGTTGGTCTCCAAATTCTATAAATATTTAGTAATTCCTGCGGAATATCAATATAATTTTTCATGCTTACTTCCTGCTCAATTAAGCTTGGTGCAAATAAAGCAGTGAGCTCTTGCGGTGTAAGCGGCTTACCTGTTTGGGGATTAATTGGAGGAGCCATTGGCTTTGGCAAATCAGGATTAATATTATACCATTGTTTTGGTAATTCATCTTCAGAAAGAATGTGTTTTATTGTTTTGTCTTCCATTTTCACTCCTTTACAATTTTTAAATAATTTTTATTTTTTATAAAATAAAAAAACCTCTCAATATCTCTATTATTAAACTTAAAATGGCAAATATAAATAATTTTGATTTAAAAAATTATTAAATATAAGCCAAAAAAGTTTTGTAGAGACGAGAGGTTTAACTTCCCGCGGTGCCACTCTACTTCACTGCAACACCTTAATAATTTATATAAAATTAAAAATTCTTATCTTAAAATTTTAATATATAAAATTATTTTGCAGTGCTCTTTTCGGATACTTTCATATCCTATCCCATGGTTACGGAGGATACCGATCTGATTTACTCTCCTGTTCAATAATTCTAAGATATATTTCCGGATTTCTACCAGATATCTCGCGGGTCCATTCAGACACCAGCCTTGCAGCCGTATTCTCACCACCGACGGCTCTCTTTTTGCTGCTTAATGCTTACTATTCCCGGTCAACGACTTTCATAATTATACTTTCATAATTATTTAAAGAGCAACATTAATCTTAATCTTCTTAAAGACTAAGAGAAACAATATTACCATAAAAATTAATATTTGTAAAATATTTTAAAATGATGTGAAAAATTTACTAAAAGAAGAAGTTGATTTAGAATATATAAAAGAATGGTTAAAAAAAATGCAGATATATGACATTTTAGAAGGAATTATTAATGAATGATACTGATTATAATATTAATGAAATATACAGAAAAATGCTGATGTGCTTACCTGGGGAAAGGAGGATGCTGATGAGTTTTTCCATGTTTGACTTATCTGCAAAATTAATGGTTTGCAGCATCAAAAAAAAGTATCCTGAAAAAGACTTCAGGAAACAGGTTTTTCTTAAACTGTACGGCAACGACTTTAAAAAAGATGAGATAGAAAAAATCCTGCTTTCAATCTAAATTATTTTAGAAATATTTTTCCCAAATGCATTCTATCAGATTCAATATCCAGGTTAAAAAAACTACTTTTTTATTCTTCTTAATCAGATAATCTTTTAAAAGAAGCATTAAAGTAGTTTTTCCTGACTGCCTCGGACCAATTATTAAACTGATTTCTTTTTTTGTTAAATGTAACTTTAACTAATTTAGTAATAATCTCCTGATAATGGTTTTATTATGAGACGATAATTTTTAAAATAAAGTATTAAAATTATTGGATAAAAATAAAATCAAAGCATATTTTTAATTTTAATAATTAAATCTTTTGTTTTCTTTTCAATCTTACCCCTGACTTCACGAAACTTTTCAATTGACTTGCCATCAGGGTCTTCAAGATCCCAGTCTTCAAAATAATTATGCGAAATTGCAGGACATCCATCAATGCATCCCATTGTAATAACAGTATCTATAAATGAAGGTATATCATTAATTAATTTAGTGTGCTGATTGCTTATATCTATGCCTGCTTCACTCATTACTTTTATAGCATCGGGATTTATTACTTTTTTAGGATTGGTTCCTGCACTATATATTTCTAAAATATCCCCTACACCTGTTTTTGCTGCAAGATATTTCGCAAAACCTTCTGCCATTTGGCTTCTGCATGAATTACCTGTACATATAAAAGCTATCTTATGTTTTTGATTTTGTGCTTTTAATGTCATTCCCGATTCTCAACTTAAAATTAATATTTATTTATAAATAACAATAAAATAATAGCTTTCTTTAATTAGATTTTTAAAAATATTATTCTAATAAAAAGTTAATAAAAAATTTATTATAAAATATTTTCAAATAATAACTATTAATTTATCTTAATAACACAGATATTATAAAAAAACATAATAATTTAATCTTTTTCAAAAGATGACGCAAGGTTAGTTAAATTTTTACCGCTTAATTTATATAAAACCCATTCATCTTTATCTGTTGCCCCAATTTTTTCATAA
>JAMDEN010000153.1 GCA_023487035.1 Actinomycetota bacterium | reverse complement strand
CAGCTTCATCACTGATTAGAAAGGCACCATCCAGCCTGACTATATTATTTGAATTTTCCTTAAACGGACAAAGCTTGGCAATTTTTCTGCCGTAATTTGAGATTATTATTTCTTCCTTTACACATTCCCTTAAATATTTTCCTAAATTATTTTTAAGGTCTGTTGAATTTATAATCATTGGTTCTCCTTTCGAAAAATACTTTTGTAAAATATAATAAAACTCTTAGTTTTAAAGATAAATTAGCTAAATTAGTGAAATTAGCTAATATTATTATATACAATTATTCTTAAAAATCAAAATAATATTGAAATTTTCAATTCATTTAAAGTCAATATTCTAATATTTTTTATTTTCCTTTATTTTTCTTTGACAAATTTTTATTAGTTCATTAAAATAATTAATAATTCAAAATAATTCATGTTTAAGTTTATTTTTTTTATGAAATAATTTTTTATCGTTTCATTAAATGATTTTGGTTATATTGGTATTTATTTTTTTAATAAAAGCTAATTTGTAAATTTTTAAAAAATAAAAGGAGGTTTTAATGGATTCAGTAATCAGAAAAATTTTAGAGTTTAAAAAGGAAGACATACCGGATTATGAACCTTATCTTATGCTTGGAGGAGGAACTCCAGGAACTACCCTGGTAAGAGGTGAGAATGTTTATGTATTTGATATTGATAATAAAAAATATATAGACTGCACAAGTCAATCATGGGCGCTTCATCTTGGTTATGCGCATCCCGAATTAAACCAGGCTATAAAAGAACAGATTGATTATTCCCATCATTTCCATTCAGGTTTTTATACTATCCCAAGGTATCTTTTAGCTAAGAAGCTTGCTGAAATTTTTCCCGAAAAAATGAACAGGGTGCTTTTTACCATAGGAGGCGGAGCAACAATTGAAGCAGCTCTTAAGGTTGCTATTTTAAACAGGCCAAAAGCTCATAACTTCATTTCCTTATATGGCGCTTATCATGGAACATCTTTTATGACTACAGGTGCATCTCATACAGGCACAATGGCAAGCGGCAAATATCATGGAGGTGCAGATTTAGCTCATTTTTCACAGAACTTTATTAGAGTTCCAGCCCCTTATTACTACAGGCCTTATTTTGAAGTATGCAGCAAAAATGATAAGGATGAAGTTGACAGAAGATGTCTTGAGACGCTTGAGATGCAGATAAAATATGGTTCAACCGGTCCGGTTTGTGCTCTTCTGATGGAGCCGCTTCAGGCAAGTGGCGGCCAGATAATATTTTCAAAAAATTACCTTCAGGGAGTCAGGGACATCTGCACTAAAAATAATATTATTCTTATCTGGGATTGTATTCAAACTGCTTTTGGCAGAATGGGCACATGGTGCGCTTCAGAATATTATGGTGTAACTCCTGATATCATGGTACTTGGAAAATCAATGGGAGCAGGATATCCTATTAATGCAATTATTATAAGTGACGATATTGAAGGCGTAAAAATGGATGGGATCGATCTTCATACTTTCGGCAATAATCAGGTCAGCCAGGTAGCATCATTAAAAATGATTGAAATAATAGAAAAGAACAATATTTTAGAAAATGTTAGAAATACAGGTGCATTCATCAGAGACGGCCTTCTTGAAATGCAGAAGAAATCAGATCATATCGGAGACGTAAGGGCGATAGGTTTTCATATAGGTATTGAATTTGTAAAAGATAAAGAAACAAGAGAACCTGACTATAAAAGCTGCACTGCAATGAGAGATACCGGTTTTAGCAATGGAATTATATTTGGAGTAGGTGGAACAGGACAGGGTAAAGCTGTTCTTAAAATAAAACCGCCGCTTATTACAACTAAAGAACAAGGTTCTGAAATACTTGAGAAGTTCAGAAAAACTATTAAAGATGTTTACGGAGAAAATGTATAGTAATTACATGCTTTTTAAAATTCATGAATTTTTAAAACTGGATCATCCCGTAAAAAAGTGACAAAATTAATTTTAGATATTGACAAATAGTTATAAAAATTAATTTATCAATTAAATCTATAGAAATTTTAACGTCTTGAAATTTTATTGATTTGAAAGGGGAGGTAAATAGTTGGTTACGGAAGCTAATTTATTTAATTCTTATTTAGGAGAACCTGATAAATTAAGGTTTGTTTCTGCCATGAGAAGAGAACCGGTAGACAGAGTTCCTAATTTTGAAGTTTTAATTGAGGACAGGCATGTTGAGAAAATTTTAGGAAAATATGCTGGAAATACTCTTGCAATTGGCGGTGATCCTGCAAAAGGAGCTGGTCAGGAAGGCCGCCCTATGTATCCGGATGATTATATAGATATTTGCAATATCATCGGCCAGGATATTATGAGTATGGATGCAGGTTTGTGGACACCATTTAAAAAATATGATTTAAGTGGAAAACTAATCCAAGTGTCTGATAAAAGTGTAAAAAACAAAAAGGATTTTAATGAATTAATCCTGGACAGCGAGGATCAAATAAACAATACTGTAAAATATGTAAAAGAATATAAGGATGCTATCAAAAGAAGAAATTCAAAAATAGGAATAATGCCTGCATATGGCTGCATAATGCAGACTTTATATGAATTTGTAGTTGGAATGAATGATTTTATGA
>JAMDEN010000171.1 GCA_023487035.1 Actinomycetota bacterium | reverse complement strand
ATGCAAAGAAAATATATAACCTTCTTGGTATTAAAAGAAATCTTACTCCCTATATAATAGAGAAGCTGTAATGCCATATTTTTTGGGATTTAATCTTAAATTCAACTAATAGTGCGGAAGTCAGGAAATAAATATACTATAAAATAATTTTATAAATTTAAATATTAAACTATAATTAATTTTATGGATTATTTTGCTTTAAGTCCTGACTTTGTCAGTTGATGTCCATTTTACTACATAAAATCACCTAATTTAAGCACAAAATAGTCTTTTTTTCATAAAAATTGTTAAAAATGTAGTGGCAATATGCACGGATTTTTGGTTAAATTTGCCTTTTTTGTGCGGGAATTGTAAAATCAACTGACAAAGTCAAGAAACATATATTAAACACATTGTAGTGGATTATTATGACAACTGTTTGTCATAGATATTAATAAGATTTATGGTTTTACTTAAATATTTACTTTGGGTATTACTTATAATGTAATTGAAGGATGATTTTGAATTCAGGACATTGAAAATCAAATTTAATAATAAAATAAGGACTCGTCAGCTGGTTTTAACTTAGATATATTTGTGTCCAGCTTTTGGGGTTCATATCACACTTTTGCTCACTTATTTATTTATTCTATTAGATAATTATATTGGCTATTTATATTATTGGATATCATCATTTTTCATTATTTAATATTGCCATCTTTAAAAGTGCTATCATTGTCTAAAATTACCACAGCTTTGTGCCTTGAAATGTTAAAACTTTGCCAGCTTTTATCCCTTTCAAGGTAAAATTTTTTCTCTTCAAAATACCCTTTAATTTGCTCAGCCATTTTGACTTCTTCTAATTTTTCTGAATTTTTTACTAAATTATAAAAGTTATAAATTTGAGGGATAGCATCATAAGAAAGTTCATTTAAATAAGATATATCAATTTTCCCAGTATCAAAATATCTTTTTATATTATTTTTTGCAATTAATACATCTACGTTTATAAAGTTAAGTGCAATATAGACTGCAAGAAAAGCAATTATGTATGACTTAATAATAGAAAGTTTTAAATACCAGATATAAATAACGCTTAATATAAAAAAGAAAAACACCATAACCATAAAAGCCTGAACAAATATTCGTAAATATGTAAATCCATAAGCATTTTCATAAACAACCATCCTGTAAAATGCAGAAGCTAAAATTACAAAAGTAGAGGCTACAAGTATTGTCAAAAACGATTTTACTGCAACAAAAAATTTTTTATTATCCTTTTTTACAAAGGTAATTCCAAAAATAAGCAAAGCAAAATTTATAATACTTACCACTGCCAGCTCTGCAAATCCTCTTCTTGCATACTCTGCATAAGTAAACGATGAGGGCATTACAAAAGAAGCTCCACCAAATAGGTATTTAAATTGTATAAATGAAAAGAATAAATAAATTGCATTTATTAAAACCAAAATTGTAATTAAAATAACAGGGTCTAAAAACAACTTCCAATTTATTTTATTAGAGGCAGGAGTATAATTTTTTCTTTCTTTAAAAGCCTTAACTAAAGTCCATGCAAAACTTGCATTATAAATGGCAACAACAATTATTATCAGGAAATGCTTAAAAATTTTTAAAGCCGGGATATTTACAAAATACTCCTTAAAAACAATGTCAGCAGAAGATAAAAGCCATAAAATTAAAGCAATTAAAGGTATTGAAATTAAAAGCCCCAAAATTACTTTTGTAAAAGTTTTGCCTTTTGGCTTTTTGGGGTAATTGTTTTCTGTGTCGCCCCCAGTTTTATTTAAACTTAAATCTTTATCGCTAAAGTCTTGCTCTGATAGTTCAATAAAAGGCCGGTGTATAAATCTAAATGGAATAAATACTCTTTTAACAATATCGCCTACAAACCTAATATCTGACCAATCATATTTATTTACTTTTGTAACTATACTAAAAAACATCATTAAAAGTATAGGAATTAATAAATAATTTAAAGTTCTTAAAATCTGATTTGAAAATATAAAGAAAGTTAATGAAAGAAGCATAATTGGTAATACAAATAGCCATGCCCAGTGATTAAATTTTTTTAAGCTACTTGCAAAAATTCCTAAAAAAAGCAGCAAAATTATTATAATAAAAACAGGGTAAGTAATACCCATTGTTTTGTTGTAAAAAAATACATCAAATACTGCCCCTATTATTAAACCAAAAAGAAGAAATATATATCGCCTAAACTCAGATTTTGAATTTTTAACAAGCAACCCCTTTTCATCTTTAATATCTTTTTTTTGCATTTATTTAACCTTTCGTTATCCTTTTGATTTTTTAACTTTAATTTTTAAAAAATAATTTTATAATTTTTTGCTATTATTCCTACACATAAGTTTTCTTATTTAAATATAATATTGTTGCAGAAAATACAAGCAATGCTACAAAGAAATAAAGCGGGAACCATATTACGTGCATTAAGTCAAATCCTTTAACCAGATTTTGAATAAGAAAAAAAACTGCTAAAATTACAATAGATACAAGAAATGATATAAAGCTTGCTTTAGTTACATCCTCAAACTGCTTTTCATCATACCATTCAGTTATTCGTTCCCTGATTTTTAATATCAGCCAATAAACTACAATTGCA
>JAMDEN010000012.1 GCA_023487035.1 Actinomycetota bacterium | reverse complement strand
AGTAGTTCTTATAACAGATTTTTCTGTTTCGGATATAAGATTATCTAAAAGTTCTAAAAAAGATACGCTATTTTTATTTGCCTCATTAAATTTTTTTATATAAGTATAAAGGTCTTTAATTATTGTAAGCATTGTTCCTTCTGTAGGATTTTGGACTGAACTATATGCAAGATTTTTAGCAGATTCCAAAGCACTTTCTAACACATACAAATTAAATTCTTCGTTTTTTTTCAAAATATCAAAAAATCCTTTTAAAATCTGTGATAATATAACTCCTGAATTTCCTCTTGCCCCCATAAGCCCACCAAAGGAAATGGCTTCTCCAATTTCTTTAATATCATATTGTTTTAATTTTGAAAGTTCCTTTTTTATTGATTTTAATGTAAGAAGCATATTCGTTCCTGTATCACCATCAGGGACAGGAAAAACATTTAAATTATTAATTTTAGTTTCATTGTTTTTAAAATGCTCTACAATAATTTGTAAAGTTTTTTTTACTTCCAGTCCTTCAAATTCCATAACCATTTATCTCAAACCTTTTTTAAAATTTTAATATAATTTATGCATTTTCCATAAAATAATATCAGTTACAATTTATTTAAAAAAGATGCTTTTCCAATATTATTTCACATAAGCTATCAGCTAATAATTTATAGCCAGTTATATTTAAATGAAAACCATCATCTTGAAAATAATTTTTTATTTTCTCATAATTATTTAATTTATTCCATAAATCAAAAAATACTATATCATTTTTAATAGCAAGTTTTTTTATTAAATTATCATATTCTTTATAAATTAAATTCTGTAAATCAACAAGTTTTTTATCATCAGAATAAACTTTATCAATTTTTATTTTATTTACTTTATATAAACCTGTTAAAATAATATTAACAAAATTATTTTTTAGATTTTTAATTAATTTTTCAAGATAAAAAATAAATATTTCATCTTTAATTTTTAAACTATAATAATTATTATTTACTTCATATATCAAATTAGACTTTTTTTCATTATTATTGTTTCTTTGTAATTTAGTTAGCATACCGTCATTAAAACCAAAATTAATAATAACAGTTTCAGGATCAAAAAAAAGAATATCATTTTCATAACGATTAAAACTATCAATAATAGTAGCACCACCAATCCCACAATTTATAACTTTGATATTTGAGATATAAGAATTTAAATTTCTCTCAAGAATTTGAGGATATGACATTTGATATTTATAATTCCAGCCAAAAGTATTTGAATCTCCCGTGCATACTATTAAAGAATCTTCTTTTTTATATATGTATCTTTTTTTTATATTTATTGTTTCAAATCTTAAACCATGATAATTAAAATAAATATTAAATTTACTTAAATTTTTTGCAATTAATCTTTTTGAAAATTGAAAAAACATATTTTTTATAATTAAAATTATTTTTTTGTTAAAAATTCTTACTTGTAAATTAATAAATTAAATGTTAGTATTTGGTTTTGTTCAAAAATGACAAATTAATATTTATAAATTTTAGCTTATTTTTAAAATTTTTATAATTAAAATTAAAATCAAGAATAAAATTAAGAATAAATTGAATCAATATTTATAATAGGAGTTATTTATTATGGCAAACAGATGTGAAATTTGTAACAAGAAAATAAGTTTTGGATGTAATGTAAGCCATTCACATAAAAAATCAAACAGGATATTTAAACCAAATATTCAAAAAGCAAAAGTTTTAGTAAATGGAACTGTTAAAAAAATTAATATTTGCACAAAATGTCTTAAATCAGGTAAAATTACAAAAACTGTTTAATTAATAAATCTTATAAAATTAAAAAATCAATATTTAACAGAATTTATTTTACTTTAATTATTTTGCTGCAATTTATTATAATTTACTATAATTAATTAAAACTATAAGTCAAAATCAAAAATTACGGATACTTGAAGATAGCGATATTTAACTGTTTTTATTTAATTTATTTAAAATAATTTATTTAAAAAATATTTGAGGTAATTAATTTTTTCCTATCATTAATATTTGTTATATTAATCTCATTATTATCAAAATCAATTTCTCCTATCGTTGGAGGATTTCCACCTTTTGGAAGAGACGGGCTGCCAGGATTAATAAAAATAACATTGCCCTTTTTTTCAATTCTATAAATATGAGTATGCCCGCTTACTACAATATTAAACTTAAATTTTCTGCTTAAGTCTATAAGTTCTTCATCTTTCTTTTTATGTCCATGATGAAGATAAATTATATTTTCATCATTATAATAAAAAATTCTTACAGGATCTAAAATATCAAAATCAACAGCAAGCTGATCAACTTCACTATCACAATTACCTCTTGAATAAATAATTGGTTTTTTTATACCATTGATTAATTTTGAAAGTTCAAGAGGATTATAAGTTTCTTTAATTAAATTAAATAATCCATGGTAAAATAAATCCCCACTATGCATTATAATATCGCATTCTTTAATAATATCATAAGCACGATTAAATGCATCCAGGTCACCATGGGTATCGCTTATTAATCCTATTTTCATTTTTTGCAGTCCTTTATTAAAAATTTATAATTCTTTTTTTATATTTAATATTATTTTAAAAATAAAAAATTTTATTTTTTATAAATAATATAGAAAAAAAAGTTATTTTTTAAAAGAGCTTGAAAATAATTTGTGAGTTGTAATTATGAATATAATTTTAATTATAATATTTATAATACCTGTAAAAATTATTTAATTTTAATAAGCGAACAAACAGTAGCTCCTTCACTCTTAAAATAATAAGGCATTATTTCAAAAATATCATTAAATTCAACATTTATTTTTTCATCAGTATCATTTTTTAAATCTGAACTTAAATCATTAAATATTTGAGCTGTATTTATATTTTCAATTTCATATTTATTTTTAAATAAATTTAAAAAGTTTTCAATTACTTCTTTATTTTCAATTTTAGATAAAGTACATGTGTAAAAAACAATTTTACCGCCTACTTTTAAATATTTTTCACAGTTTGTTAATATCTTAAGTGAGTTTAATTTAAATTGCTTAATATCACCTGGTTTTTTATTATATTTTGCATCAGGATTTTTACCTGCCGTTCCAAAAGCACTGCAGGGAGCATCAATAAAAATTTTATCAAATTTAATTACATCTGAATTTATATTATTTTTTAAAAAATATTCATCTTTTAAAAAAATATTTTTAAAATTATTTTCATCAATAACATCACCTGAAATTACTTTTATATTATCAATTGACATTCTTTTTATATTTTCTTTAATTAAATCAAGCCTTTTTTTATTATTATCTACTGCAAATATTATCCCTTTATTATTCATCATTATTGAAGAATTTATTGCTTTACCACCAGGAGCTGAGCATATATCCAATATTGATTCATTTTCTTTAGGAGCAAGAAAATATTTTATTGCAATTTGTGATGATAAATCCTGAATATATATAAATCCATTTTTCATAAGTTCTGATTTTAATATATCATTAGCATTTGTCTTAAAGCTAAAACTTGTAGAATCAAAATATTTTTTAAAATCACACTTGCTGATATTTTTTATTTCATTATAAACATATTCCGCATCAGATTTTAATGTATTAATCTTAAAATAAGTTAAAGGATTTTCATTTAATGCCTTGCATATTTTTACTGTTTTTTTAATATCGTATTGTTCTACCCAGTATTTAATAATCCATTCTGGAAAAGAATAAAAAATGCTTATTTTTCGGATGGGATCTTTTATTTCATTAATTTTATTAAAATATACAGTTTTTCTATTTTCAATAGAAGTAATTTTTCTTAAAATAGCATTTACAAAATTACCAGAATTTACTGAATTATGTTTTTTAGCTATATCAACACATTCATTTACAATACTGTAATTTGGAACTTTATCAAGAAAAATAGATTGAAAAACTCCAAGTCTTAATATATTTAAAATTTTAAAATCAATCTTCTCAAGTTTAATTTTTGAAAAAAAGGAAATAAAAAAATCAATGCTAAGATAATTTCTTACTATTCCTTTTGAAATATTATAAATAAAATTTTTATTAATATTTGAAATTTCTGGATCATTAATGTAATTATTAATTAAATCTTTAAGATTACAAAATTTTTTAAAATAATCATTTAAGATAAAAAAAATTATTTCCCTCGGGTTTTTAAATATTTTTTTATTTTTCATTATTTTATTTGAAATAATCACCAACCATAGGTTTATATCCATTTAAAAAATCAAAAGATGACATTTTATTTTTACCTTCTACTTTTAATTCAAAAATCTGCAAAGCTTCACAATCACCGCATTTAACAATTAATCCTTTATTTTTATCTGCATTAATTATAGCGCCTGCATCATAATCTTTTTTTAACAATAATTTTTTTATATTTTTATCTTTATAATCATATTCAGATGCATTTAAGATTTTTATTCTTAAATTATTTAAAAAAGTAAAAGCACCAGGTTCAAAGCTAAAAGCTCTTATCTTATTTAATATCTTTACTGAATTTAAATTCCAATCAATTTTTAAATCATTTTTACTAAATATTTTAGTGTAAGTCGCTTTTCCTTTTTGTGGAAAAGCTTCAATTAAACTATCATCTAAAAGATTTAATACACTTAACAAAAGAGGAGTTCCAATTTCAATTATTTTTTTTTCAAGAATATCTTTATTATCATTTAAACTTATTTTAAATTTAGTTTGTGTAAAGATATCTCCAGAATCAAGATTTTCATTAATTCTCATAATTGAAACACCCGTTTCTTTATCACCATTTAATAAGGCTGTTGTAATTGGTGATGGTCCTCTATATTTTGGCAGAAGAGAAGGATGCACATTAATTATATTATCATCTGATAAATCAATAATATTCTTAGGAATAATATGACCAAAACTTACAACAACAAAGCCATCAAAATTTAAATTAAGTAATTTCTGATAAATATCATTATCCATTTTTTTTATTTCAATGTATTTTAAATTTAAATCAATGGCTTTTAGTTTAACAGGATTAGGCAGTATTTTTTTTCCTCTACCTGTTTCTTTGTCTGCATTAGTTACAACTAAGACAATTTTATGATTGGATTTATGTAAAGCTTCTAAAAAAGGTACCGAGAATTTAGAAGACCCAAAAAAAATTATTTTCAATTTACTTTCCTTGTTAAGATATTAAACCTGAAATTACATCTTTTCAGAAATTTTTACCATTAATTCTCTTTTAGTTTCACTATCAAGATAATCAATAAATAATTTACCATCAAGATGATCCACTTCATGTAAAAATATTCTTGCAAGCATTCCTTCTACTTTAAAGCTTACTTTTTCTGACTTTGGTGTTAATGCAGTTACTTGTATCTTTTTAGGTCTTTTTAACATACAACCCATGGAATATAAACTTAGACATCCTTCATGCTGTTCTTCTTCTTCTTTACCAATTATTTTTATTTCCGGATTAATATAAACTTCAATTTTACCCCAATTTATAACAATTACCCTTTTTAAAACTCCGATTTGAACAGCAGCTAAACCAACTGCATTATATTCGTCAGAATTTATTGTATCTATCATGTCATCGATAAGTAATAAAATTTCCTTATCGATTTTCTCAACTTTTTCACTTATTTTTCTTAAAACTGGATCACCTATTTTTCTAATTGTTTTTACTGCCATAAAACTTCCTTCTTTAATTTTATAATATCCATTCAGGATCAATATCAATTATAAATCTGCAATTTTTATTTATTTTAATTATTCTTAATAATTTAGTAAATCTACTTATAAAATTATTAATTTTAAATGTTTTTATCAAAATATGCCATCTATAATATTGATTTAATTTTATAAAAGGTGCTGGTGATGGCCCTAATATTTTATCAGTATCATCATTAATTATTTTAATTAAATCATTATAAAATTTATAAATTTCATTTTTTGCCATTTCTTCTATTTTATCTGATATAATTATATTTATTAAATTTGTAAATGGCGGATAATTAAGTTCCTTTCTGTTTAAAAGTTCCTTATTGTAAAAATCTTCATAACTTTCATTTATAAAATTTTTTATAATTATACTTTCTGGTTTAAAGGTTTGTACTATAACTTTTCCATGACTATTACTTCTGCCTGTTCTACCTGAAACCTGGGTTAAAAGTGAATATACTCTTTCATTAATATGATAATCCGGTAATGCAAACATGCTATCAATATTTATAACGCCAACGAGAGAAACATTTTTAATATCCAAACCTTTCGAGATCATTTGTGTTCCAATTAAAATAGAAGGACTTTGACTTATAAATTTACTTAGAATTTTTTCATGTGATTTCTTCCTTGCAGTTACATCTGAGTCCATCCTTATAACAGGAATATCTGGAAATCTTTGTTTTATTTTTGACTCAACCTTTTGTATTCCTGTACCATACAAAGTTATTCTTTTACTATTGCAAGAAAGACAGCTATCAGAAAATTTATCTTCCATTCCGCAATGATGGCATTTTAATTTTCTTTCATTTTTATGAAAGGTATACGGAAGATCACAATTTGGACACTTTGGTATAAAACCACAATCGTTACAAATTATAAAATTGCTGTAACCACGTCTATTTATAAATATTATTGCTTTTTCATTTTTATCAATTACGTTTTTTAAATTATAAAATAACTCATTTGTAATTATTTCATCTTCTTTAAATTTATCAATTTTTTTTAAATCAATAATTTGTTTAATAGTCTTAATATCATCATTAATCTTTTGGGGCATATTTAAAATTGTAGAATTTTTATCTTTGCTTAATTTATATTTTAAACTTACTGATGGAGTAGCGCTTCCAAATACAACCGGTATTTTTAATATCTTGCCTAATCTGATTACAGTATCAATTGCATTATATCGCAGTCCAAAATTTTCCTTATAAGAAACATCATGCTGTTCATCTACAATTATTATTCCTAAATTTTTAATTGGAGTAAATATTGCTGATCTTGTACCAATAACAATATTTATTTTACCTTCAAATATGTCCATCCATTTTTCAAATCTTTCGTTTTCACTCATACCTGAATGATATACTGCAAGTCCTTCCTTAAAAACATTTTTAAAATTGGAATATAATTGAGGAGTAAGAGATATTTCTGGAGTAAGTATTAAAGCACTTTTATTCTTTTTTAAGGCATCTTTGACGCATCTTATGTATACTTCTGTTTTTCCACTTCCTGTTACTCCCTCAATTAAAAAATTATGATTTATATTACTGCCGATAAAATTAGTAATTTTATTTACACAATTTTCCTGATATATATTTAATTTAAAATTATCATTAAAAACAGATTCCTTAAAATAATTATCATAATTAAAATTTCTTTTTAATACCTTTTTTTCTTTTATCACAATTTTTTTGTTAATAAGAGTATTTAAACTATATTGAGTGGCACTTGCATTTTTTAATATTTCTTCTTTTGAAGCTTCAATTGCAGTTTGCAGGTAGTTAATTATATTTTTTTGAGAAATATTTTTTATATCTGAAAAATCATTTAATCTTAAAAAATTTTTTTCATTTAATTTATATATATTTATTAATTTAGGTTTAATTTTAAGCTCAGAAAGCTCGTACTTTATTTTTATATGATTTTCTTTTTCTAACTTTGAAATAATATTTTTTGCTTTACTTTCGGTAATTTTTTCTTTTTCTGAAATTATTTTTATTAAATCTTTTTCGGGATATTTATCTTCAAGATTAAATTGAATAAATAAAGGAAATTTATCAAATAAATTTTGCAATTTATCAGAATTAAAAAAAATAAAACGATTTATTTTATAGTTATAGCCAGGAGGCATGAATAATTTTAATACATTTCCCATTGAAGAGATATAATAAAAACTTAGCCAATAAGCTAATTTTAGCTTATTTAAATCAAAAAAAGGTTTTGTGAATAAAATTCCTTTTATTTCCTTTATTTCTTTACCATAAGTATCTTTAATAAAGGATTTATTTTTAATTTTACTGACAAATCCAATTTCTTCACGTTTTCCAAAAGGTACAATAACAAGACTTCCGATTTTAATATCATTTAGTAAATTATCAGGTATTAAATAATCAAATGGCAAGTTAATTTCAGAAGCTTGTGACTTTAAATAAACTTCAGCAAATTTACCTGCCATTTTAATTTTTAAAAAAATATTATTTTTAAATTTTAAATAATTATTTATATTTATTTAGAATTTAATTACTTTAAAATCTTATTTTAAATATTAATTATAATTTAATTATAATCCTAAATAATTTTTAACGTCTTCAACTCTGTCCAGTCTTTCCCATGTGAAATCTCTATCGCTTCTTCCAAAATGACCATATGAAGCTGTTTTTCTATAAATAGGTCTAAGCAAATCAAGATTTTTAATTATTGCAGCTGGACGTAAATCAAAAAGCTCATTTATACAATCTTCGATTTTATTCCTGTCAACTTTTTCAGTATTAAATGTTTCCACCATTATTGAAACTGGATGAGCTACTCCAATAGCGTATGCAATTTGTACTTCAATTTTTTCTGCAGCTCCAGCAGCTACAAGATTTTTTGCAACATGCCTTGCAGCATATGCTGCTGATCTGTCAACTTTTGATGGATCTTTTCCTGAAAAACAACCTCCACCATGTCTTGCCATTCCTCCGTAAGTATCAACTATAATTTTTCTACCTGTAAGTCCGCTATCTCCCATTGGGCCACCTACAGTAAAGGCACCTGTCGGGTTAACATAAACTTTATAATCATCATTTAAATATTTTTCAGGAATTATAGGTTTTATAACAAATTCTTTCATATCGGGAGCTATCTGGCTCTCAATACTTATTTCCGGTTTATGTTGTGTAGATACTACAATTTTATCAACTTTTACTGGCTTCCAATTTTCATATTTTATAGTAACTTGTGTTTTACCATCAGGTCTAAGATAAGGAATCATGCCTGATTTTCTAACTTCAGCCAGTCTATGAGCAAGCTTATGAGCAAGCATTATAGGAAGAGGCATATATTCAGGTGTTTCATTACAAGCATAACCAAACATCATGCCCTGGTCACCAGCACCTTGAATGTCAAATTCGTCATTATATCCATTCCCGATTTTAGCTTCCAATGCTTTTGAAACTCCCATACTAATATCGGGAGATTGTTTACCAATAGTAACCACAACTCCACAAGTATCTGCATCAAAACCAAATTTTGCTCTTGTATAACCTATATCTCTTACAACTTGTCTGGCTATATCAGGAATTTCCACATAAGTATCTGTTGTAACTTCCCCTGCAATAACAATTAACCCGGTTTTAATTAAAGTTTCAACTGCAACTCGAGCTTTTTTGTCATCAGCAATTATTGCATCTAAAACCGCATCTGAAATTTGATCACACATTTTATCAGGATGACCTTCTGTTACAGACTCTGAAGTAAATAAATGATTTCCACCCTTTGCCATTAACTTTCCTCTCTAATAAAATAAAATTTTTTATTATTTTAATTTAATTTCTTAATAATTTCATTTATTATTTCTCTTGAAATAATTCTTTTTCTTTGCTTTTGTATTTTTTTTATTTCTCCTTCACGATTTATGATTAATACTTCATTATAATCGCTTTCAAAACCAATATCATCTCTTGAAATATCATTGACTATAATAAAGTCAATTTTGTTTCTTGTTATTTTTTCCAGTGCATTTTCAATATTTTCACCACTTTCAGCAGCAAAACCTATAAGAATCTGATTATCATTCTTTATTTCTGAAAGAATTTTTAATATATTTTCATTTTCTTTAAAGCTTATTTTTGAAAGAATATCCTGGTTTTTTTTCAATTTAAAGTCATATGTTTTCTCAGGGATTATATCTGAAACAGCAGCAGACATTATAATAATATCAGCATCGTTAAAAAATTCGAGAACCTTTTCTTTCATTTCCTTAGTATTATTTACATAATACGTTTTTCCTCCATAAACTTTCGGAATATTTTTAGATGCACTAATTAAGATAACATCACTGGCACCTCTAAATTTGGCTTCCATTGCAAGTGCATAACCCATTTTCCCGCTTGAATAATTTGAAATATATCTTACTGAATCTATATTTTCTTTTGTTCCCCCGGCAGTAATTAAAACCTTTTTTCCTTTCAGGTCATTATTTATTCTTAATAAATCTATTATATTTTCAATTATTTTATCCTCCTGTTCAAGTCTGCCAATCCCGACAGAGCCACAAGCAAGATTTCCTTCAGAGGGACCTGCAAAAAAATAATTTCCAATTCCTTTTAATTTTGCAATATTTTCCTGCAAAACTGGATTTAACCACATATTTTCATTCATTGCAGGTGCTATTAATATAGGACATGTTGCAGCACTTACTGCTGTTGTTAAAAAATTATCACATATCCCGCATGCAATCTTTGAAATTGTATTAGAACTTGCAGGCGCAATTACAATAATATCTGAACTTTGAGGCAAACTTACATGATAAACTTTTTCATTATTTTCAAACATTTCCGTTATTGCTTTATGACCACTTATTGCAGATAAAGTTATCGGGTTAATAAAATTTAATGCATTTAGTGTAAGTACAGGAAAAACTTCTGCACCTTCTTTTTTTAAAATTGAACATAAAGATGCAGCCTTATATGCAGCTATACTGCCAGTAATACCTAAAAGTATTTTTTTTTCTTTTAAAATATTAAATTCAAGATTACTTAATTCCATCTTTTACTCTTATATAATCTATTTTGCCTTCTTTAATTTCATTAAAAGCAATTTCAAGCGGGTCAGATGAATCCAACATTGTTAAAGGTGGAATAATATTTGTTCTTTCCATATTCTTTTTTGCCATAAAATAATCAGCAAGTTCCCTTGCTCTTTTAGCCATTTCAATACATAAAGTGTACTTACTATCGACTTTATCAAGTAATTCATCAATATTAGGTAAACCCATATATTAATTCCCTCCACTTTTAGAATTTAATACATATAGCAAATTTTTTAAAGCCTCATTATAATTATTATTAATAATTATGCAATCATAATATTTTTCATATTTCATTTCTTCTTTTGCTTTATTTATTCTTTTTAATATTACTTCTTCTTTTTCTGTTGCTCTTTCACGTAATCTTTTTTCCAGTTCAAACGAATTAGAAACAGTAATAAAAATTAAATATGCATCAGGCATAATTTTTTTTATTTTCATTGCTCCAGTAACTTCTATTTCAAGTATAACATTTATACCCTTATTTAAATTATCTTCAACAAATTTTAATGGTGTTCCATAATAATAACCACAATATTCTGCCCATTCTAATAATTGATTATTTTCTTGCATTTTTTTAAATTCAGACTCACTTAAAAAATGATAATTTTTATCTTGAACTTCACCTGATCTTGCAGGTCTTGTTGTTACTGAAACTGATTTAACAAAATTATCAAGTTTAGACATAGCTTCCTTAATTAATGAACTTTTTCCAGCTCCAGACGGGCCTGAGATAACAAATAAAGTACCTTTTTTAATGGCATTTTTTTGATTTAAATCAGAATTATTAAATGAATTATTCATTTTTATTAATAATAAATTTAATTTTTAAAAAATTAAATTTATATTAAATTTATTAAAATTAATTATTTTTTTTACTACCAGGATAATAAATATCAATACCTTCTTTACATAAAGGACATTTCCCAGGTTCATAATTATCTATATTAAATTTAATAAGATAATAATAAGGAACTTTAAAATCCACATTATCAGACCTGTTTATTATTGAAACAACAGCTTCAACTATTGCCCCATTTGAATTACATATTTCAATTATTTCTTTTACTGAACCACCGGTTGTAATAACATCTTCTGCAACTATGAATCTTTCACCTTTTTTTATCTCAAACCCTCTACGAATTTCCATTTTTTCTGTTTTTCGTTCAGCAAAAATCATTTTTTTATTTAATTTATAAGCAAGTAAATAACCAAATTGAATAGCACCTATAGCTGGTGAAATAATAGTATCTGTATTATTTATTATTTTTTCCCCTATTATTTCAGGGAGTTCACTAATTAACTGATAAGTCAGATTCGGGTATTGCAAAAGTTTTGCACATTGAAGATAATATTTACTATGGTAACCTGAAGTTAACTTAAAATGACCTTCCATTATAGCTCCAGTATCCTGAAGCATTTTAAGAATATTTATTTTAGTTTTTTGTTCAACAACTTTTATCATTTAACAACTCTTTCTTTATTTTTTTAAGATATAAATCAATAGTATCTGATACATTGGGACTGTTAATTATTGATCGACCAACAATTATAAAATCTGCCCCATCAGCAATTGCTTTTTCAGGAGTATTTATTCTTTTTTGATCCTCAACTTTATCTTCAGCAAGCCTAATGCCAGGAGTTGCAATTAAAAAATTATTACCAAAGTTTTCTCTTAGCATTTTTACTTCATTTGGAGAACATATTATACCATCGATACCATTGTTTAAAGCTATTTTTGTCATTCTTAAAACAATATCTGAAAATTTAATATTAAAGCCAAAGTCCTTTAAATCATTATCATCAAGACTTGTCAATACTGTTACTCCAAATAATAATGGCCTTTTTTTATTTTTCTGTATACAAATTTCTTTTAAAATATTATTTGCATTTTTAAGCATTGAAGCACCACCAAAAGTATGAATCGTAATCATTTCAACATCCATTTTGCTTATTCCTTTTATTGCTCCTGAAATAGTGTTAGGTATATCCATTAATTTTGCATCCAGTAAAACTTTGTAACCAGTTTTTTTAACTAAATTTATAATTTCGAACCCTTCGTTATAAATCAATTCCAGACCAATTTTAATAGTAGAAATTTTATTATCAGCCTTTTTTAGTACTTCAAAAGCTTTTAATTTATCGGGGACATCAAGACTTAAAATTAATCTATTATTTATTTTTAAATTTTTTCTTATACTATCTATATCACTTTTATATTCGTCATTCATAAATCTGCCTTTTTTATTATTTCTTAAAAATCTTTTTTATTTATTAATTTAATTATCTTTAACTTTGCCAATAATATCATAAATATTTTTAATATTCTTATTATTCATATAGCTTATAATGCCTTCAAGAATTTCTTTTCCTGCATTATAATTAACAAAATTTGCTGTACCAAGTCCAATTGCACTTGCCCCAGCTAACATAAATTCAATTGCATCTTTCCAGTCAAATATTCCTCCCATACCTATCACAGGTAAAATTTTTTTCTTGTATAAATCATAAATTTTTGCAATAGCTATTGGTTTAATTGCCGGACCTGAAAGACCTCCTGTTATATTACCAAGCTTTGGCTTAAAAGAATCAATATCAATTGCCATTCCTGTAATCGTATTAATAAGGGAAACTGCTTCAGCCCCTCCATTTTTAGCTCTTATTGCAATTTCTGATATGTTATTACTATTTGGGCTTATTTTTACTATTACCGGAATATTTAATATCTTTCTTACTGTGGTAGTAACATTTTCAACTTCTTCAGGAATTAACCCGAGTACTACTCCTCCTTTTTTTACATTGGGGCAAGATAAATTTAATTCTACTGCTAGCAAATTTTCTTCAATCTTTTTTATTTTAATCGCAAGATTTTCAAACTCTTCTGCATCACTTCCAAAAATACTAAGAATAATATTAATTCCAAATTTATTAACAATCGGTAATTGTTCATGAATAAAAAAATCAATACCTTCATTTTGCAAACCTATTGAATTTAGCAAACCTGCTGGAGTTTCACATAACCTGGGCGGTTTATTGCCTTCACGGGGCTTGAGAGAAAAACTTTTTGTTGTTACAGCTCCAAGAACACTTACGTCATATAATTCATTATATTCAATACCGCTTGCAAACGTTCCTGAACACATTATTACAGGATTTTTAAGTTTTATATTCCCTAATCTCACTGAAAGTCCGAAATTTTCGTTATTATTATTACTACTACTATTTAATAAGTTATTCAAAAATTGCCTCCATTAAATTAAAAACCGGACCTTCTTTGCAAACGGTTTTATAAATATATTTATCTTCACTTACTTTAAATTTCATTACGCAGCCTTTACAAACTCCAATACCGCATGCCATTATTTCTTCAAATAAAGCTTTCGCTTTCATATTTTTTAAAGAAAAAAT
>JAMDEN010000032.1:1093-2655 GCA_023487035.1 Actinomycetota bacterium | reverse complement strand
ACGTATCCGTCGCTGTCCACAATTATATTCTTTATCCCATATTTTTTTAAAAAACTAATTAACCTTTTATAATAGGGAGATAAAAACTCTTTAAACATTTCATCCGAAATCATGGAACCGCTTTTATAGCACATGTCCTCAAAAATTAAAATACAGTCAACCTGAATTTCATCCAATATTTCAGACCAGTAATTAATTATAAAATTTAAAAAGAATTCATTAAAATCTTTGACTAACTGCGGATTATCGTACATCATCATAAATAAGTTTGTTGTTCCTATCAGATGTCTTGGAAATCCTAAAAATCCAAATGGATTTCCACCAAGACGGACAGGAAATTCCCTGTTTTTTAGATTTAGTTTTATAATATTCCAATTTTTTGGAAGCCTTTTTTTAAAATTAAAATCATAGTATTGTTTATAATTCTCAAAATCTTTTCTATTCTTTATCGGAAAGTCTAAATCCAGAGGAGCAGAAGTGCCGTCTTTTCTTTCTTTCAAAGTAATACCATATTTATTTTTATAAATTTTATAATGTTCATCTTCTTCTATTATTTCTTCAGATAGCATGGGGCTTATATCAAAAGGAAATTTTGCAATATAAGGATCGAGATTAAAAAAGCTTTTTACATTTTCATCTATAATGTCTTTGCTATTATCATCAATTTTTGGATAACCCATTATGCTCGAGTTATTTGAAATATTTGGGGGTAATTCTTTTATAACTGGCATGCCTTCTTTAATGAAATTTTTTATGGTTTCATACCAATAACCATATTCTGATTTTAAGCTTCCGACTGTTGTATCAAAGGACATAACAGCATTAAATTTTTCCCTTGAATTCATCCTTGTTCCTCCAATAAAAGATAATAGTTAAATTATTCGGATTTAATATCTACCAATTTTTTATAGATATCTTTTAAAGCAAAAAATAAATCTTTATAGACATCTATATATTTTAAATATTTTTCATCTTCGTTTTCTTTTGGGATAATTTTTAAATTGCTCTTTATGATTCTTTTGATGTCGGATTCATAATCTTTATAAATACCTGTAGAATATCCTGCTATTAAGGCAGAACCCAGAGTTGAAAGGTCGCTCCTGTGCAAATTCTGGTAAGGAATCTGCAAAATATCAGATTTTATCTGCATCCATAGCATGCTTTTAGCTGCACTGCCAATTGCTGTTATAACTTCAAAATCAAGGTCTGGAACAAGTTCTCTGATTATTTCTCTTGTTAAATAATGATCATAAGCAATTGATTCCAGAATTGAACGGTAAAAATGTATTTTCTTATGAGCCCAGGTATGTCCAATGAAGAGACCCCTTATGGCCGGATTGGGTGGGAAAAATCTTCCCTGAAGATAATCGATAGCTAACAAGCCATCCGATCCTGGAGTAATATTTTCAGCAAGTTCATCAAGATAATCATAAACATTCAAGCCTTTGGCTATAATCTCTTCTTTTTCTTTGGCAAAAAACTCATCAACAAACCACTTATGTGTTCTTCCAGCTAAAACTACAGATATAAGATAATAGTTTTTCCCAAGGGCAGATTTCATA
>JAMDEN010000032.1:0-1083 GCA_023487035.1 Actinomycetota bacterium | reverse complement strand
TGGGTTCTGCCTTAATAGCAGGATATTCTACAGGTATTTATAAAGATTATGAATCTGACATCAAAAGAATCATAAAGAGCAATTTAAAAATTATTCCAAAAGAAAACGAAGATGAAAAATATTTAAAATATATAGATGTCTATAAAGATTTATTTTTTACTTTAAAAGATATCTATAAAAAGTTGGTAGATATTAAATCCGAATAATTTAACTATTATCTTTTATTGGAGGAACAAGGATGAATTCAAGGGAAAAATTTAATGCTGTTATGTCCTTTGATACAACAGTCGGAAGCTTAAAATCAGAATATGGTTATTGGTATGAAACCATAAAAAATTTCATTAAAGAAGGCATGCCAGTTATAAAAGAATTACCCCCAAATATTTCAAATAACTCGAGCATAATGGGTTATCCAAAAATTGATGATAATAGCAAAGACATTATAGATGAAAATGTAAAAAGCTTTTTTAATCTCGATCCTTATATTGCAAAATTTCCTTTTGATATAAGCCCCATGCTATCTGAAGAAATAATAGAAGAAGATGAACATTATAAAATTTATAAAAATAAATATGGTATTACTTTGAAAGAAAGAAAAGACGGCACTTCTGCTCCTCTGGATTTAGACTTTCCGATAAAGAATAGAAAAGATTTTGAGAATTATAAACAATACTATGATTTTAATTTTAAAAAAAGGCTTCCAAAAAATTGGAATATTATAAAACTAAATCTAAAAAACAGGGAATTTCCTGTCCGTCTTGGTGGAAATCCATTTGGATTTTTAGGATTTCCAAGACATCTGATAGGAACAACAAACTTATTTATGATGATGTACGATAATCCGCAGTTAGTCAAAGATTTTAATGAATTCTTTTTAAATTTTATAATTAATTACTGGTCTGAAATATTGGATGAAATTCAGGTTGACTGTATTTTAATTTTTGAGGACATGTGCTATAAAAGCGGTTCCATGATTTCGGATGAAATGTTTAAAGAGTTTTTATCTCCCTATTATAAAAGGTTAATTAGTTTTTTAAAAAAATATGGGATAAAGAATATAATTGTGGACAGCGACGGATACGT
>JAMDEN010000057.1 GCA_023487035.1 Actinomycetota bacterium | reverse complement strand
CTGCCCCAAGCTACGAAATTTCGAACCTTTTTTGAAATAATTAACTAATTTAAAAGCTTTTTATTATTAATTTATTCTTGAAAATATTTAAATATTATATTTTCAGCTTTATTTCTTGAAATGTTATAACTCTGCCAGCTTTTCTGGTTTTTAAGATCCAGTTGTCTTCCCATAAAATAATCCGGTAATTCATTTGCGATTTGCTCATCCTTTGAGTCCTGTGAATCTTTAACTGATATGAAAAATTCCTCCATTTCGGGAACAGCATCATAGGATAGGCCTTTTAAATAAACCATGTCTATCTGCCCGGTTTCAAAGTAACGGCTAATGTTGTTATTCGCTATTATTTTATCCACGTTTGCAAAATTCATTATTATATAAATTGAAAGAGAGATTATAAAATAAGTCTTAATTATAGGGAGCTTCTGGTACCAGATATAAATAATGTTAATAACAAACAAGAAAAACAGCATTACCATAAAAGCCTGGACAAATATTCTGAGATAAGTAAATCCATAGGCTTGCTCATAAACCAGCATCCTGTAAAAAGCTGATATAAGTAAAATAAAAGTGAAAATTACCAGCAGGGTAAGAAAAGCCCTGATAGCAGTGAAGATTCTTTTACTATCTTTTTTTACAAATGTGATGCCAAAAATTAAAATGCCAAAATTAATAATAGTTACGATAACCAACTCGGCAAAACCTCTTCTTGCATATTCTGCATAAGTAAACGAAGAAGGCAGGACAAAAGAACTTCCACCAAAAAGATACCTGAACTGGATAAAGGAAAATACGGCATAAATTGCATTTACCAGGATTAATATTGTTAACAAAACGACAGGATCTAAAAATAATTTCCACTGCATTTTAGTAGATGAAGTGTCATCAGTATTTGCGTTGCTATTTGCTGATGCCTTACTATTTGTGGATGGAGTGCTAACAGTAGATACAGCGCCATTTGTAGACTTTTTCCGTTCATCAAAGGCTTTTAATAAGGCCCATAGAAAACAAATTGCATAAACTGAAACTGAAATTATTATTAAAAAATGTTTGAATATTTTTAAAAGGGGTATGTTTATAAAAATATTCTTAAACACAATATCTGCTGATGAAAGAAGCCACAAAATAATTGCCAGGAGTGGAATTGAAATCAGTATGCCTATAACCACTTTTGGCAGAATCCTGCTTTTGCTGCCTTTGCTGCTATTATCAGTCATCCTGGATAATGTTAAAAATGGCCTATGAATAAACCTGAATGGAACAAAAATCCTCTTTGCAATAGCCCCTATAAATCTTATATCCGACCAGTCTGATTTGTTTATATTTGCAACCAGGGAACTGAGCATAATTACGAGAATGGGAACAATTAAATAATTTAAAATCCTGAAGACCTGGTTAGAGAAAATAAAAAAAGTTGATGAAAGCAATAATATAGGAATTACAAAGAATAATGCCTGGTTATTTAATTTTTTTAGGCAGCCCCAAAAACTTGCTAAAAATACCACCAGGACCAGGACAATAAAAATAATATAGGAAATCCCAAGTGTCTTATTGTAGAAAAAAATATCGAATGATACACCTATTATCAATCCGAATAAAAGTAGCCAGTATTTTTTACGTTCCAATTCCATAAATTATTCCATAAAATTATATTCGGATTTATTATTCTACAAACATTTCCCTTAAAATACTACAATAAATATTATTAAGTTTTCAAGTCGTTAAGTTTTAATAATTCATGAACTTTTAGAACCAATTTGTAAAGCTTGGCTGGACACTGTGAACAAAGTTCGGACTCGGACTATATTATTGGACTTAAATGATAATATTTTTATACCAGAAATGAATTATTTATAATAATTTTACATATATCTCATTGAATTACCCCAATTTACGAAATTTCGAACCAATTATTGAAAGAAATAATCAATCTAAAATATTAGTTTAAATAAATTTGATATTCAATATACCAGTATTATAATTATATTAAACAATATTAATCACTTAATTTAATATAAAAATAAGTTTATTATTAATGAAAGGAGATTTAACTTATGAAAATTTGCACTATAAGTATTACTCTTTTTATTATAGGGCTGATTTTCCTTTTTATTCATACCACATTTCCATTTCTTTGGGCAGTTTTTGGAATTTCTTCTTCTTACCCACTAAGTAAAGGAGTTATCCTTAATTATCTTAGCGGATTTACACCGATTATTGGTGCCCTTATATTATTCATTTCTGCAGAAATAGCTGAAAGGATGAAAAATAAATGAATCTTCCTGCAACACATCCGATATGGCTCTGGATATATTTTGGCATCATGGGTACAGTTTCGCTAATTCTTCTAGCTCTTATATTATGGACTCGTCTAGTCATTATAAGTAAAAAAGGTAAAGATAGTGCTGGCCGCATGATTACTTTAGGAATTGTTCTACTTTTTTGCTCCGGGTGGATGGCGTGTGGTATTGCTGGTCCTCCGGGAAATTTGCTCAGTAAAGATATTTCAAGTCATAATCAAATAGCAGCAACATGGGCTTCAATAGCATCAATGGCATTTGCTGTAATTGGTTGGATTTGTATCCTTATAGGATATAAATTGATATTGAAAAAGAAAAATAATAGTAATAATAATCAACAAATATTAAATAAGAACTTTTGAAACTTCATAAATCTTAAACCTTCTTTTGAAGAC
>JAMDEN010000083.1 GCA_023487035.1 Actinomycetota bacterium | reverse complement strand
ATTACTGGTTTGAAATTAACAGATTAAGTAAGTTAGGTATTATAGAGGAACTGCAAAAATCACAAAAGTTTTTAAATTTTTTTAAGTCAAAACTATTTGAAATAAAAAATAATAATAGCCACAACAGCAATAAGGTAGAGTTTTTTATTAAAAACGGCGGTAAAATAAAAATTGCATACGTAAATAAAAACAACATAATAGGTGCGGTAATTTACGGAGATTATTATTTATTTCCCAGATTAAAAGAATTTTTTATTTATCCCCCTGATGGTGAAAGTATATTTGTTGCATGTATGTTTATTGAACCCGAATATGAAGACTTTGGCGTTGGTGAGAGATTGCTTCTTTCAATTGAAAAGGATACATTAGAGCAGGGAAGAAAATCAATAGAAGCAATTGCAAAAAGACAAAATGAAGATATTGATGAAGAAGAATTTGGAAATGTTCATTTAATTCCTTTAAAATTTCTTATAAAAAATGGTTTTTTAATTAGAAAAAATGATGAATATTTCCCGCTTGTAAGGCTTGATTTAACTACAATAGAAAAAGTTACAGAGAAAGAGCAATCTTTATTTGAAAGATTATTTTCAAAAAGAGAGCTTACTACACGTTCACCTATTACAAAAAATTGTCACAGGGACGTATAAGTTAAAAATTTTTTATTTAATAAAAAATAAAACTTTAATCTTTTTAATTCTCTTTAATATTTATATGTTATATTAATTGTTTTTATTTTATAAAGAGAATAAAATATTTTTTAAACTGACAAACAGTTGGCAAGGTTCAAGTATAAAATTGTTTTATTCTAAAAAATAATTAATTCATAGCGAATGATTACCAGAAAAACTTTATTATATAAGACAGGTGTTGAATATGGTGATTATACCATTAACCATATTCAAGGATGTTCTCATGGCTGTAAATATCCTTGTTATGCATTTTTAATGGCAAAAAGGTTTGGCAAGGTGAAAAATTATGAAGAATGGATTCGGCCAGAAATAGTCTCTAATACATTAGAATTATTAGATGAGGAAATTCCAAAATTTAAAAACAAAATAAAGTTTGTCCACCTTTGTTTTTCAACTGATCCCTTCATGTATAATCAAAAAAAAGTCATGGATTTAAGTTTTCAGGTAGTAGAAAAATTAAATAAAAATAATATAAAATGCACTGTTCTTACTAAAGGAATTTTACCGGAAGCACTTTCTGAGCTATCAGAAGAAAATGAATATGGTATTACATTAATCTCCTTAAATGAAATCTTCAGGCTAAAATATGAACCTTTTTCTGCACCTTATCTTAAAAGAATTGAGAGTCTTTATCATCTGCATAGAAAAGGTTTTAAAACCTGGGTTAGTATTGAACCTTATCCTACACCAAACATTTTAGTCCAGGATTTCAAAAAAATATTAGAATCAATATCTTTTGTGAATAAGATTATTTTTGGAAAATTAAATTATAATGCCATGGTTACGAAATATATGGATAGAATTAATTATTATAATAAACTAAGCGATCAAATTATTAATTTTTGTCTTGATCATGAAATTAATTATCATATTAAAAATGGGACATTAATAAAAAAGAAATTAACATTATCGAGATAGATAGAATGGGTATTATAAAAATCTAGTTTTATACCAAAAGTGTTTACATGGCCTTTGATTTTTTCAAAGAGCTAACTGTTAACCTAACTTGTTAATAGTACATATAATTATTTAAATTAATATTTTTAAATAATGATGGATCCGAAAGAAGTATTTACAATTTTTCACAACCTTAATTCAAAGCAGGATGTCCAGAATCTATTTACTGAATTAAATTTTGAACCAACTACCTCATTGCAATCCGAAATTAATTTAGTACAAGACTTTATCAGCTCCAAATTAAAAGATAATATTGACTCTATAAATTTAATTAATGAGGTTGATAATTTTTTTATATTTTTCTGTAAATTAAAATTACCAGATTTAAATAAAGGCCGCATTATTCAAAGAGAGATTTCCAGAAAAATTTCAAAGAAAACTGATTGTATCATAGTTTTTTCAAATAATTCTGAAAATATATTTAAAATTACTTATGTATCTGTTAAATCTGAGGATAACATCAAACTATCGAGTTACACAATTGCAAAAAGTGAAAAACTAAGGACGGCTTCAGAGCAGATTGCAAAGCTTGAGATAGGCAATAACTATTCAAAGGCTGATATTATAAAACACATAAGTAGTAATAAAATATTTGACATAGAACCAGTAACAGAAGAGTTTTTTGCAATAATAAAAAAATATGTGGATAAGCTGTCTGAAAATTTCTATAAATATTTTAATGATTTGCAGCAATCAAAAGCATTTGCTCTCCAGTTTTTTAACCGTATTTTATTTTTAAAATATATTGAAAAGAAAAAATGGTTAAATAATAATCCCAATTTTTTAGAGGAATTATTAAAAAGGTATAAATCTTATATTTCAGAAAACCCTAACCTGAATTCTTCAATTTATATTGATATATTTCAGCCTTTATTTTTTTATGCTTTTTCAAAGCATAAAGAATATATGCCAAAAAATCTTTCCCCGAAGCTTATTATTGAATTTGAAAAACTTCCATATTTAAATGGAGGCTTATTTGAGAAAAGCGAACTTGATATTAATGAAGCTGCAATTAGTGATGAATTTATAAATGAAATATTTTCTGAAATAATAAATAGATATAATTTTACAATAACTGAAGATACTCCATTTGATAGAGAAATTGCAATAGATCCGGAAATGCTGGGCCTTATTTATGAGGGAATAGTAAATTCAGATGAAAGATCAGGTTCAGGCATATTCTATACTCCTCGAATTGAAGTTGATTTTATGTGCAAAAAATCACTATTGCATTTTCTAAGTTCAGAGACAAAAGTCGACCTTAAAAAACTTATTAATTTAATATTTTCTGAACATTATTTAGAAGAAGAATCTGAGAATTACTCTGAAACCCTCACTCTTTCAGAAAAAGAACTTATATCAAGAGCATTAAACAATATGAAAGTTGTTGATCCGGCATGCGGCTCCGGTGCTTTTCTTATAGGTATACTTCAAAATATAATAAATATTTTTATTAAACTGGAAAACATCAACATTTTTGAATCTGAGATTCATTTTTTTGAACAAATTTTTAAATTAAAAAAGGATTTAATAGAGAAAGTAATCCATGGAGTTGATATAAAACCTTGGGCTGTTCAGATTGCAGAACTGCGGCTTTGGCTTTATCTTATTGGAGATTATGAAGGAAGTATTACCAATTTTGGTTATAATCCAATACTACCATCTCTTGATTTTAAAATTAGACATGGTGACAGTCTGCTATCTGAAATAGAGGGTTACCAAATTATATTAAGGGATACTAATTCTGCTAATAAAACTAATCCTAAAATACTAAAAGATATAAAAGAGCTAAAGGATTTAAAGTTAAGATATTATTATCATGACGATTCTAATATCACTAAACAAGATATTGAAGAAAAAGAGAGGGAAATAATAAAATCCATCCTTATTCTTAAAAAACGGGATTTAATTAGAGAATTTGAGTTACTTTATAATGCTGAAAAAGTTGCAGATCCATCACAGCTTTTTGAAAGCAGTACAAAGGAAAAGGCTGATCTATATAAATTTAGATTAGAAAGAGAACTAAATGAGAAAAATCTAAATTTGGAGATTGAAAGAATTGATAATATTATTAATAAAATCTCTGAACTAAAAGGTAAAGGCTTCTTTATATGGGATCTTGATTTTGCTGATGTTTTCTTTGAAGTGCAAAAAGGGGGTTTTGATATAGTAATCGGGAACCCACCTTATATTAGACAGGAAGAGATAGCCCCACCTTTAATTGAAAAAGATAAGATTAGCGTTGAGATTAAAAGCCATTATAAAGAAAAATTAATAAATAATGTTATTAATATTTATGGGAAAGAAAAAATTAGTAAATTTGATAAAAAGTCAGATTACTATGTTTATTTTTATTTTATCTCTCTTTCATTGCTAAAAGAAAAAGGTATTTTTACTTTTATAAATTCTACTTCATGGCTTGATGTAGGATATGGAGTTTTCCTTCAGGAATTTCTTTTAAAAAATTTCAGGATTATAGACATTCATGATAACTCAGCTAAAAGGTCTTTTAAAAGTGCTGATATAAACACAATAATTATTTCAATTGGAAAACCTGAGAAAAATTATGATGTCTTGTTAAATAAGGTTAAATTTATAAATCACAAAACTGCATTTGAGAACTCTATAACACTAAAAAATATTTTAGAAATTTATTTAAAAAATGATCTAATAAATAACGAATACTATAGAATGATTGTTAAAAGCCAGAAAGATCTTTTAGAAGAAGGTATTGAAAATGATGAAAATGAAATTGATTATAAGGATAATATTGGCAAATATACAGGTTCAAAATGGGGAGGAAAATATTTAAGAGCCCCAGATATTTATTATAAGATACTGGAAAAAGGAAAAGGTAAATTAATTCCATTGAAAGAAGTTGCAGAAGTAAGATTTGGAATTAAAACTGGTGCAAATGAATTCTTCTACGTTGAGCCTACTGGAAAACCAGCCCCTAAAGGGCTTTTACATGTTAGAAATGGTGCTGGATGGGAGGGCTTTATTGAAGAAGAATTTTTAAAACCTGTTATTAAATCTCCAAGAGAATGTAAGTCAATTATAATTAATCCCAAAGATTTAAAGTACAAAGTTTTTCTATGCAATAAATCCAAACAGGAGCTCAAAGATACCTATACTTTAAAATACATTGAATGGGGGGAAAGACAAAATTTTCATAAGAGACCAACATGTTCAAATAGACATAATTGGAGTAGTTTAAAAGTATCTGAAAATAGCGATTTTTTTTGTATGATGAGTTTTAATGATAGACACATATTTTGGCAAAACAAAAATAATTTAGTAGATGCTAGGCTATATGATATTTATTTATATAATCAAAAAGATTATGATATTTTAACAGTCATATTGAATTCTTCAATTACTCCAATTTTCATTGAATTAGGAGCAAGAACAAATCTAGGAGAAGGAGCACTTGATTTTAAAGTTTATGAAGCAGAGAGAATTTTTGTATTAAATCCAGAATTTTTAAATAATAAAATATTAGAAAAAATTAATAAAGGATTTTTATCACGAAAAATATTATCTATTTTTGAGGAATGTGGTTTTAACCCAAAAATTCCAATTCGTTCCCAAGAACCAAATCCTCTTCCAGATCGTAAAGCATTAGATGATATTATTTTCGATATTTTAGGCTTAACTGAAGAAGAGAGAAAAGAAGTATATTGGGCAGTTTGTGAATTAGTTCAAAATAGATTAAATAAAGCAGGAAGTGTTTAATCGTGCAGCATAGAATAATAGATAATTCTACAGGAGAAAATTCCTTGTTAAATAGGATTGAATCCTACATACTTATGTCCAAATCTTTGAAAATAGCCACAGGATATTTTTTTATTAAAGGATTTAACCACCTGATAAATAAATTAGATAAACTTGAAAATATAGATATTATAATTGGCAATAGTTCAAATAAAGAAACCATAGAAGAGATAGCATTAGGTTATAGATATTTAGATGATGCTGCTAAGGAAATTGAAAACAATGATAAAAAATTAACCAAAAGAGCCAAGGAGCCTTTAATTGAGAATGCAAAAAGCGATGTAAGGTTATCGATAGAAACTTCAGAAGTCACCAATGAAAATGAATTAACTTTAAAAAGACTTGCTGATTTTATAAAAGAAAAAAAAATAAGGTTTAAAGTTTATCTAAAAAACAAGCTTCATTCAAAAGCATATATTTTTGATTATAAAAAACAATTATTTGATAATGATGGAAATCCGGTAAATATTGTGGAAGATGGAGTTGCTATTGTTGGTTCTTCAAACTTTACCCTTGCCGGGTTAACCCATAATACTGAACTAAATGTTCTGATTGAAGGCAAAGGAGAACATGAATATTTAACAAAATGGTTTGAAAAACTATGGGATGATAGTGAAGATTTTAGTGAACAAATGCTTACTGAAATCAATAATTCCTGGGCTATTAATTATCCAACTCCTTATGAAATATATCTGAAGATTTTATACAATCTTGTCAAAGACAGGCTGGAAGATAGCGATGAACTCATATTAGGTGATAGTGATATTTTTATTGATCTTGCAAAGTTTCAGAAAAGAGCTGTTGCTCTTGCAATTAATATGCTTGAAAAACATAATGGGGTTTTCATATCTGATGTAGTTGGTTTAGGTAAAAGCTATATTGGATCTGCTCTTATCGATTATTATCATAAAAAAGGAAAAAGAGCTCTTATCATTTGTCCACCAAGACTTTTGCAGATGTGGCAAAGCTACAATAATATTTATGATTTAGGTGCTGAAATTATTTCCATAGGGGAGTTAAGCCTAAGTGATGGACTTTCAAGATTAAAAAGATATATAGATAAAGAAATAATATTAATAGATGAATCACATAATTTTAGAAATAATGAAAATAATAGATATAAAAATTTATCTGAATTTCTTTTACCTTATGATAAGAAATTAATTTTAATGAGTGCCACCCCTCAAAATAATTCTCCAATGGATATATATAACCAGATAAAGTTATTTCATCATGAAGATGAAACAGATATTCCGATTACGCCTGCAAATATTAAGGAATTTATTAATTTAGCAATAGAAAAAAAAGTAAATTTACAGTCTCTTCTTGAGCATCTTCTAATAAGAAGAACAAGGGCTCACATAAAAAAATATTATCCTGATGAAAAAATAAATGGAAAACCAATAGTCTTCCCAAAAAGAAATATCCCTGAGCCAATAAATTACAGCATAGAAAATGTTTACAGCAATATGTATTCTGAAATTTTAAATTATTTAAGTTCATTAAAATATGCAAGATATAACTTGTTTTCTTATGTTAAAAAAGAATTTAACGGAAAAAGTCCTTATAGAGAGTTAAAAAATGCCGGTAAAAATTTAAGAGGATTTGTAAAAGTATTATTACTTAAAAGAATTGAAAGCAGTATTGAAGCATTCAGAAAAACAATTAATACAATGATAAGGATTCATGAAGTATATTTAGAAGCAATAGATAATCTTAAGCTTTTACCTATAGGCGATAAAGCTCAATCTTTTATTTATGGTACTGATGAATATCTTGATAATGAGATTGATTTTACTGGAGAGCTGGAAAAAATCATTGAAGCACATGGTGAAAAATATGAAATATATGCCTTTGAAATAGAAAAGTTAAAAAGTGATCTTTTAAATGATTTAAATATATTTAGAGAAATAAAAAATATCATTGCTAATATTACGGCTCAAAATGATGATAAACTTAATCAGTTAAAAGTAAAAATTAAAGAAATAAAACAGAAAAATAAAAAAATACTAATATTTTCTCAGTTTACGGATACTACAAAATATATTTATGAAAACCTGGGAAATGATTTTAATGGTGAGATTGAGAAAGTTAGCAGTGAGACAGTTAATCTTGTTTCAATTGTACGAAGGTTCTCGCCTAAGGCAAATGATGGAACTGAAAATGATTTTAATAATCAGATAAACATTCTTATTTCAACGGATGTGTTAAGCGAAGGACAAAATCTTCAAGATTGTAATGTAATTATAAATTATGATATTCATTGGAATCCTGTCAGGTTAATTCAAAGAGTTGGAAGAGTTGACAGAATTGGCTCGGAGCAGGATGAAATATTTGTTTATAATTTCTTGCCTGAAGCAAAACTTGAAGAAAAATTGGGTATTAGAGAAAGGGTTTCAAAAAGAATTCAGGAAATTCACAATATATTTGGTGAGGACGGTAAGTATCTTGATGACAATGAAATTTTAAATCCGAATGATATGTATGCAATTTATGATATAAGGGATGAGAAAATTTTTGATGAGAAAGAATTCATAATCAGTGAAGCTGAAGGCGTGATTAGACAGCTTCAGGACAATAATCCTGAATTATTTGAAAAGATAAAAAATATGCAGGATGGTGTAAGGTGTATCAGGAAAACTGATGAAAACAAGTATGTTATTTTATGCAGATTGGGGAAACATTATTCTTTCTATATAACTGATGAAAATGGCGAAATTATTAGCCAGAATGAAGATGAAGCTATAAGGCTGGTTAAAGCTGACCCTAATGAGATTGGATTAAAAGAATTGCCAAGCAAGGCAAATAGTATTATTTCTAAAACATTTGACGTTTTCAGGAAAAAGATGAAAGAAAGTCAATTAGATAAAGATAGAAAATTTAAAAGCAGAACAAGAGAGCAGGATTATGTATTAAAAGAATTGGAAATGTTATTAAACAATTTAAACGAATTTAGTGAAGAATACGAGCAAAGAAAATTAACTATTTCAAATTTAATTAAGATATTCTCATCAGTTATACCAACTGGTATAAATAAAAAGCTTAGAATATTTTATAGGAAGAGATTGTCAGATAATGAACTTATAAGTGAACTGATAAGAATAGTAAATGAATTTGACTTACTTAAAGAAAGAAAAACCATAGACCTGGAAAAGCAAGAGATACCTAAAGTTATTTGCGGGGAAATATTAGTAAAAAAATAATATTTTTTTTAAGTTATTTATTTTTCTTAGGAGGCTTTTATGGAGAGGAATGAAGTTAATAGTGCTTTTGAAATATTATTAGGTGAAATTGAAAATGTCTTAGATTCATTAAATAATGAAGGCGAAAAATCATTTAAAAGTCAAAATTATGAAAAAGCAAAAATTCTAAGTGAAAATGCAACAAAATTAATTGCTTTTAGAGACAAAGTAAAAGAACTGCAAAAAGAATGGAAAAGCATTTTCATCGAAAAATTGCCTGTAAAGATTAAAAGAAGAAAGAAATCGAAGAAATTACAAAAAGGGCTAAAAACAAATGAAAAAGAATTTAGGATTCCAATTTTAGAAACTTTAGTAGAATTAAATGGTGAAGCAAAAATGAAAGAAGCTTTACAAAAAGTTTATATTAAGATGAAGGATCGCTTAAATGATTATGATAAAGAACCATTATTATCAAATCCCAACCAGGTAAGATGGGAAAATTCTGCACAATGGTGTCGCAATACTATGGTGAATGAGGGATTGCTATCGTCAGATTCTCAAAGAGGGATTTGGAAAATTACTGATTTAGGTAAACAATATTTATTAAAAGAAAAAAATAAGTAATTTGCCTTAGCAGTCTTTCAAGCTCCTTTGCAGGAGTAATATCTGAGCCATAACTGATATACAATAAAACTTGAATTTTAGTCTACTTTGTATTAGACTACTTTAAAGTAGACTATATTTTAATAAGGGTTAATTATTAAAATTATACAGGTTATATTACAACATTGTTATAATATTATGTATAAATTTATAGACAGAAAATTAGAACTGGAATTTCTAAATAAAATATGGGTTAAGAAAGAGTCTCAATTTATTATAATATATGGGAAGCGAAGAATTGGAAAAACTGAGCTTATAAAGGAATTTTTAAAAAATAAAAATTCTATTTATTATTTATGTGATAGAGCAACAGAGAAAGAAAATCTAAGAAACCTTGGCAGAATAGTGGGTAACAAGTTTGGAAGTTCCATTGTTATCGAAAATGGTTTCAATGATTGGTATCAGTTTTTTAATTTTTTGAAAGATACAGTTAAAGAAAGAATAGTTATAGCCATTGATGAATTTCCATATCTTTTTTCATCCAATAAAGCAATATCCTCTGTTTTTCAGAAGGGTTGGGATGAAATATTAAAGTATTTGCCTGTTTTTTTAATTTTGTGCGGTTCAAGTATATCAATGATGCTTAAGGAAACAATTGCACACAATGCACCATTATACGGAAGAAGAACAGGTCAAATATTTTTAAAACCTTTAAATTTTTATGATGCATGGGGGTTTTTCCCTGAATTAAGTTTTGATAATTTTCTAAATATATATTCAATATGTGGAGGTATCCCACTTTATCTAAAACAGTTTAATCCTAAAATATCTTTTCGTGATAACTTAAAAGAAAATATTTTTAATAAAAATTCAGTTTTATATGATGAGGGAAATATTATTTTAAGTGAGCAGTTGTCAGAGCTAAGAATTTATTTTGCCATACTTAAAGCTTTATCACTTGGAAAAACTAAATTTGGAGAAATATTAAATTACACCGGATTAAGTAAAACATCCATTCATAAATATTTATATGTTCTTGAAGAGTTTCAGTTAATTAGAAAGGGAGTTCCGATAACTGAAGAAAAACCAGAGAAATCACGCAAAGGTTTATACAAAATAATTGATCCATTTTTAAATTTTTGGTTTAAATACCTACTTCCTTTTAAAAGTGAGATTGAATTTGGAGATTTGGATGAAATTTTTAAGTTTTTTGATAAACAATTTAACTTTACAACATCTTTAATATATCAAGATGTTTGCAAGGAAATTATTCAAGTAAAATTAAAAGATGTTCTTAAATTTCAAAAAATAGGAAGCTGGTGGGATACAATAGGTAAGGAATCTATCGAAATTGATATTGTTGCTATTAATAATGATAATAATAATATTCTTTTTGGTGAAGCAAAATGGTCAAATAAAAAGGTAGGGATAAATATATTGTATGAATTAAAAAAGAAAAGCTCATTTGTTAAGCGGGAAGAAGAAAAAAGAAAAGAATATTATATATTATTTTCGCGCTCAGGATTTACAAAAGACCTTATAAAAATAGCCAAAAACGAAAAAAACATTTTTTTAATAAATAAAGATGAACCTTATATATTTTAATCAATTATAATAAATTAAATTCTGCTATTTTAAACTGAAATCGTATAATAATTTGACATTTTATACGATATAGACGTATAATTATTAAAACTAATTTATTATTCCAAAATAATAATAGGTGGAAAGATGGAAGATCTTGAGGAACTCTTTTACAGATATAATCCCTGGTGGGAAGGGGACTATACTTTAAGAGATATATATGACAGGAAAAATATTACCAAGTTACTTGTTGAAAAATTATCTTCAAAAGAAATTATATTTCTTACAGGTTTAAGACGTGTTGGAAAAACTACCATATTTAAATTAGTGATCAAAAAATTACTTGAAGATAAAAATATCAGTCGCAATAAAATATTTTATATCAGTCTTGATGATTACTTGTTATTAAAAAATAACATAATTGAAATAATAGAAGAATACAGAAAAATTCATAAGATTTCTTTTTCTGATAAAATTTTTGTTTTTCTTGATGAAATAACTTATAAAAATGATTATGAGATTCAACTAAAAAATCTTTATGACATGAGTAATGTAAAAATTTTTGCAAGTTCTTCAAGTTCTTCAGTTCTTAGAAGCAGAAAACCTTATCTTGTTGGAAGATATATTTTAATTGAATTATTGCCTCTTGATTTTGAGGAATTTCTTGATTTCAGGAAAATAAAAATTTCTAAGATGGATTTAAATTTGGTTCAGGAATATTTTAAAGATTATATGAAAACTGGGGGCATTCCAGAATATGTTTTAAATGGAGATATTGAATACTTAAAGGAACTTGTTGATGATGTGATAAATAAAGATATTGCAAATTTATATAAAGTCAAAAATGTAGGCATCCTCAAAGATTTTTTTATTCTTCTTATGGAAAGAGTAGGCAAGCAGGTGAGCTTAAATAAAATTGCGAAAATTTTAGACATTTCTCCTGATTCATCAAAAAGATATTTTGATATGTTTATTGAATCTTACTTAATATATACTGTTACAAGATGTGGTAAAACTAATGAAAAAATATTGTCACCAAAAAAAGTTTATGCTTCAGATCTTGGAATTAAATCTCTTTTTACTGGATTTAAAGATCTTGGTAGTTTATTTGAAAATTATGTTTATTTAAAAATCAAAAATTTCAATCCCTGTTATATTTATAAAGATGGGTTTGAGATTGATTTCTTAACTTATGATAAAACTTTGATTGAAGTCAAATATAATTCTGAAATGAATGAAAAACAGAGACATGTTTTTAATAGTATTACCAGTAAAAAGAAAGTTGAGATTAAAAATATTTATGATTTGGAAGAATTTTTAAAGTCAATACCATATATAAAAATTACATAAACTCTTCCTGGGATACCTTCTTACCTTTGGGGATAATGACAAAGTTATTTTTAATATAATCATTATCCTTGTAATTAATATTTCCATTCCATTTATTACAACATAGTTTTTCTAAAAGTTCGGGTGAAGCCTTTATTTCAACGAGCTCAATTTTTTTATCTAAGAGGTTGCTAAGGAAATCGACCATATCCTGGGCATATTTTCTATGGATTTCCTCAAGATCGTTATTATCAATAAGAAGCACCCTGTTATAGTTTCTCATCATCTGCGCTATAAGGAATTTGGAAGTTTCCTCATCCATCCCTTTTCTTCCGTATCTTTCTCTATTTCTTATCCATCCTTGCGGGATCTTATATTCCTGATCAGTATTTACCAGATAGCCCCTGTAAGGGTCACTTCCGTATTCAATCCATCCTTTACATAGATAATATGTTGCCGGATCCTTTTTAAACTCCTCTATATATTTTTCTTTTGAACCTAAAAAAAGGCTAATGCAATCATCTACTTTAGGGATTATTATTTCATGTTTATCTGATTTAAGCCCCACAACACCGTTGCTGCACAGACCATATCCCAGTATTATCTTATCATATCTATCATCTACCTTATTTATTTCTTCCTGTAGTTTTTCTCTCATTTTATCTGGAGTGTCATGCAAGTGTTGCTCAAGAAATACAATATCTAAATTATTTAATTTTTTAAGGCTTTTTAATCTTTCTAACTCGCCCTTCATTACATCACAAACAATTGCTATATTTTTCATATTACTCCCGTTATCTGATTTTAAATATTTTAATTATCAAATTTAAAAATTCTTTAACCATTATTATAAGAAGTTATTTTATCACAAAAAATATTAAAAACTTCAAAGGTTTAAACTTTTATGTTAACTTCTTTTTATCCATTGAGGCTCTATTTGAGCTTTTATAAAGAATCAGGTAATCTTAATTTAGAAATTTAGAAATTATTTGACAATTTTCTTTATTTTTTCCCTTTTTTAAGTAATTTTTTATAATTTTGAAATTTCTGAATAAAATAATATTTTTTATATATTTTTTATTAAAATATTGTTATAAAATAAAAATATTAATAATAATTGTTTAAATATATTTAATAAAAATATTAAATTAATAATAAAAAACAAAAAGAGTGTATTAAAAATCAAAATGGAGGCCAAATATGAGTACAAAAAAAATTTATCTCATTTTATTGGCACTAATTACTGTATTAATTTTCAGCACAGCTGCAATATGCAATAATTGTTTTAGCCAGGCAGTAACTTCAAGTTCTGAAGGTTCTACGAGTGTAAGTCAAAGTAATACTTCAGGTGGAACAGGAAATTAATCTACAACAAGTTCGAATGATCAGGGAAGTTCCACTACACAGATATCAGGAGAGTCATCTACCACGCAAAGCAGTTCTGCTGTAACAACTTCAACTTCTTCATCGGCATCTGGAAGTCCGACTATAGATTTAAATATATATGAAGGTCCAACTTATTCTGCAGCAGATAATATTTATTATTTCAGAGTAGAAGCTCATGTTACAGGTAATCCAAATCCAACTGTTACCTGGAGTAAAGATGATAGTAATGGAGCATGGGGAAATAAAAAAGCACAGGTAAATCTTCATCCTGGTGAGGTTTATAATTTAATAGCAACAGCTAAAAATTCTGTTGGAACAGCATCAGCAAATATTAATTTGACTGCTCCGGGATCAGCAAGCTCAAGTTCAAGCTCAAGCTCCTCGTCAATACCTGTAAATCATCCACCTGATGTTGCAGATATTAATGTTTCATCCGGTACTTTATATACTGATTCCGTTTATGTAGCTTCAGCAGCAGCATCAGATTCTGATGGTGATGCATTAACTTATGCCTGGTCTTCTACAGGCGGAACATGGATTAATCCCAATATTAATCCTGCTCAGTGGAAAGCACCTGCAGCAGCAGGAAATTATACTTTAACATTAACCGTAAATGATGGGCATGGTGGCATTACTGTAAAAACTAAAAATGTAAATGTAGTTTTACTTTCTTTAATTACCTTAAAAGTTCCTGCTGTTTATTCAGAAGGAGGTTATATTGAACATGGCGGGATAACTAATGCAGGTGGTTGCGTTTATGCTGGAGATTCTGGAGCAAATAATTATTGTTATGGATTTATGAGTTATGATATCTCATCTCTTGCAGGAGCTACTATTGACTGGGCTTCAGTTACTTTTCTTTTAAAGAAAACCTATGGTAATCCAACTGAACATGCAGGTTCTTTAATGGTAGTAGAAGTTGTTAATTATGGTCCAACTCCTATTTCACAGTCATTATTTTCTATAAGCGGGATACCAATTTATAGTGCAGCTGCTCCAAGTTTTTCCTATTATGGAGATGCTCTTAAAACTCAAATACAAAATGCAATAAATTCAGGAAAACAGCGTTTTCAATTACTTGTTGGTTTTACATCTCCAAATAATGATGGTGATGGTGTATGGGATGGCTGGGAATATGATCAAACTGGAATAACTTTAAATATAAAGTACTGGCCTGCGCACTAATATTAAAAAAATAATTGGCTTAGTAAATAAATAATTGTCACGGGAATGTCACAGGGACGTATAATCTGACATGCCGCAGTGCCACTGGGATGTATTATTTGATATAACCACTTAATTAAATAAATATTATTAAAATAATTAGATTTAACATATATTTAAAATATGATTAAATTTAAATTGATTTACTAAATAATATTGTCAATTTAAAATTTATCTCACTAAAATATCGTTAAAATATTGACATACTAAATAACTATCGATATATTACTATGTAAAAGTAATAGAAATTTTAATGGAGATTAAAATGAAGACAATAACAGTTTCACCGAAATATCAGGTAGTGATTCCTAAAGAAATACGTGAAAAATTAAAATTAAAACCAGGTCAAAAGTTACAGGTAATTCAGGAAGAAGATCGAATAGAATATATTATTTTAAAAGATATTAAAGATGCTCGAGGTTTTCTAAAAGGTATGAATTCTGATATTTTTAGGGAAGAAGACAGGATATGAATTTAATTGATTCATCAGCTTGGTTAGAATATTTTACAGATGGCAATAATGCTGAATTCTTTGCTCCAGTAATTGAAAATACTACTGAAGTTATTATATCAGTCATTAATTTATATGAAGTATATAAAAAGGTATTATCAGAAAAAGATGAAAATGAAGCTATCCAGGCTGCAGCGTTAATGCAGCAGGCAAAAGTTATAGATGTAACAAATTCAATATCAATTCTTGCAGCCAGGCTAAGCATAAAATTTAAAATGCCAATGGCTGACAGTATAATATATGCAACTGCCAGGATGTATGATGCAATAGTCTGGACCCAAGACTCTCATTTTAAAGATTTAGAAAGTGTAAAATATTTTAAAAAATAGCCATTATATTGACTTAAAACCATACTTACTATATTTTAATTAAAAAATATTGCTACTTGTAAATAATCTTCAAAATCAAGCAAAATTACAGAGTATAAGGTCATTAAAATCTTCATAGGAGTATTATTTAAATGCCTTAGAGATGCTAAGAGTAAGTTTTACTGCCTGTGTTTATGAAAATCGTTATAAAGGTTAAAACTTTTAATTTCAGGAACTGGTGTTTATAAAATCAAATAGTTCCGGCTGATAGATAAGAGAAAGAAGTGCCTTTCTCTGGCTGTTTTTGTTTTTCTTTGCTTCTTTACTCATTATCTGGTTATATTGGTTATATTAATGCTTATAGTTATTTTTTAATGTTTTGGCTTATTTTCATCTGGTATGCGCCTCTGGGAGAATATAATTAAAATTTTGATTATTGACAAATAGTATTTCCGTATTACAATAAATACGTATTATTGATAATCCGAAAAGAGGAGGTGTTCAGATTGGCTGAGCGGGAAAAGCTTATGACTAAACTTGTTAGACCATTATCTAGAGGACAAATCACTATCCCGATAGAGTTTCGTAAAAAACTTGGAATAGACTCCAATACTATTTTAAGCCTTGCTTTAAAAGGGAACAAAATAGAGATTGTCCCTGCCATAGTCCGGGAAGTTGATGAGGAAGAACTGAGGGAATACACTGACAAAGAAATTTCCCAGTTTCTACAGGATGATAAGATAGATCAGGAAACAGTCAGAACTGTAAAAAGGCTTCTTACTGAGGGGAAACTTTAATATGGTTGTGAAAAAGAAGAAAGTTTTTCTGGATGCCTCTATTTTTGTTGCTGCTGCAGGGTCTGCCAGTGGCGGTTCTTCTTTAATTTTGGAGGTTTGTAGAGGACTCTGCTTTTCTGCTGTTACAACCCGGAAAATTCTCTTAGAAGCTCAGAGAAATGTTCGCAAGAAGTTATCCTCTGAAGCTCTCCTATGTTTCTATAAGGAAATAGGTAATCTTAATCCAGACATTATTAAACCACCAACTAAAGAAAAACTAAGCCAGTATGATGATGTTATTGCTTTAAAGGACCGCCATGTGCTTGTTAGTGCCCTGGAAAGCAAATCCGATTTTCTTATTACCTTAGACCGTAAGCACTTTCAGACAGAAGCTATAAGGCAGGCAAATCTACCAATAACAATACTAACTCCTAAAGAATTTTTAGAATTGGTAAAAAAACAAACATAAAAAATTATAAAAATCCCTTAAATGATTTCATACCGTTTTCAACATCTGTTTTTTCAATCGAAAAATGTAACAAATTTCAATCAAAAAGCATGCTACTTTATGGAGAAAAAAAATAATCTTCATTTAGAATTAAACATAAAACCCATTGCAATTTAAAAATTTATTCAAATTTTTCTTAATCTCCTAAATGATTTTTGTTCGATTTAATTTTAAAAACTTTTGTTTCGCAAACTAAACAGGTTCCTTTAATAGCAGAGGGAATTTTCATCTGAAATAATGGAATAGTTTTAAATTCACATAAACAAATATATTGCTACTTTTTAAAAAAAATAATACAATACAATAAAATAAAGTAAGGAGTAAGAAGTAAGGATTAATTATAATGATTAGCAAAATAAAAATAACATCTAAAGGACAAATAACCATTCCAAAAGCTTTAAGAGAAAAAATAAATGTAAAAGAAGGAATGTATATGAGCGCTTATATTCAAGATGGAAATCTGATTCTTAAGCCTTTACCTCAAGATAGCAATAAAATTAAGCTTTTAAATTATGCATATAAAGAAAGCCTTGGAAGCATTGGCATATCTAAAGTCAGGGAAATGGCTAAAGATTTTAATTCAGATATGTCAGAACAGGTAAGAGAAATCAGGGAGAAGGAAGCTGTAATTGATGAATAATTATTTTATTGATACAAGTGCTTTATTTAAAAGGTATTTTCCTGAACAAGGAACCGAACAGATTGATGATATTTTTAACCAAACTGATAGTACTTTTTATATTTCTGATGTAACCATAATTGAGATAATGTCGAATTTAAAAAGAAAAAATGAGATAACCAGAGAATTAAATAGCGAAATATATTCCAAAATTAAAAAAGAATTTTTTAATGATATAGCACTTGAAAATATTAATACAGTAGACGTTTTACCAGAAAATATTATTAAAGCAGTAACCCTTATAGATAAGAAATATATAACCCCTTTAGATTCTATTCAGCTTGCAACTGCATTACAACTAAATTCTGAATTGCAAAACATTGTATTTGTATGTTCAGATAAAAAGCTCACGGATTTAGCAGAGGAATATGGAATAAAGACCATAATTATATAAATTATATAATATGATATTAATATTAAAAACTTATTAATTTATTGTACGATATGAAATTGAATAATTTTTTACTTAAGGTTTGAATTTTCATGCCTTTTTACTCTGGAATTTTGCTTGACTTTGAGGACCAAGTAGGAAACAGTTATTGTTCTTCACGGTTCCATCCTTTTGATGCCCAACTTTTCAACCCTCTTATCGTAGCTTACGATCTCTTTCTCACCCGATTTTTCCATATTAGCCACTATATAGCAGTCAATAACATCTCCTGAATAATCTTTCCATATTTCCAGAGTTCTTTCAATTACTCTTTTGTCCTTCATATATAAACCATCAAATGAAACCAAATCAAGCATCCTATTAATGATTTCTTCTTTTTCCACTTGGTAAAAGCTTTTTAGCACGAATATTACCTGAAAGAATACAATGTCAAGGCAAAATACCTCGGCCTCACTTTTCTGCAGTTTTGAGAAAAAACTTAGAAGTCCCTTTGGCGGGTTTTCTCTATCGGTAACAAGGAAACGCAAAAAGACATTTGTATCAATGTTTCTCATCTGTGAATCCTTTAACAAATTCTTCCTCTGTTGCTTTCTCTATCTCTATTTCTTTCGGGAATGGTTTGTTTTTTGCATACTTGTAAAATACACCCAGAAGTTCTTTTGCGTCCACCCTCTTCTTTGCGGGTATAATCTTAATACCATCTTTCTCAACAATAATGTTCACTCTCTCGCCTATTTCGATACTGAATTTTTTTCTTAGTGTAGCAGGTATTACAATTTGTCCTTTGTTAAAAACTTTTGCTAACATTCCTTCACCTCTGTTATACAACATAGTATAACATGCAATAAGAAAAATGCAAGCAAAAAAAACCAGGGTAATTTTAAATATTAATTTAATATTATTCTGATATTATTTTTTTAAATAAAAATAAATAAATTTTTTTGGCTTTATATATTTGCAGGAGTTATGGTAGTTAATTGATATAATTTTTTAAAAATGGCGCTAATAAATTTTGATTTAGTTTAGCGCCATTACCACTATTATTACCATCACTATTATTAATATTTTTAATTTTAATATTATCAATAAATTAATCTTGAAGTAAAATAATTATAATAGAAAATTATAATAGAAAAAAATTTAGAGCAGTGATTAATTATGCTATAATATCACAAGAGTTTAAACTATTACGGTTTACAATCTTTTTTATGATAAAAAATTTATAATGTTAAAATATTAATTTAATGGAGATGATAATGAACACAAAATTAAATATAGTTTACTGGAAGGGTGAAAGATTTTGGTTAGGTAAAATTCTTGAGCATCCTGAAATCATGAGCCAGGGTGAAACCATTGAAGAACTTGAAGAAAACCTCAAAGATGCTTATAAATTAATGCTAATGGATGATGTCCCCTCTGATTATAAATTAAAAGAAATATCTGTATGAAACGCAGCGAATTGATAAAACAGTTAAAAAAAGAAGGTTGCATATTGTCAAGACCTGGATCAAAGCATGATATTTATTTAAATCCTAAAACTGGACAAAAACAGCCAGTTCCAAGACATTCTGAGATTGATAATTCACTGGCAAATCATATTAAAAAATATTTGGGTATTTTTAAATAGTTTAATGGCATAGGAGCTCTCGAACCAGCATCTACAATTTAATGAATTAGTTAGTGTGATATAGGTATTTCAGATCCTCTAAAAGAAGGAGCGCATGTCCTGTCTTTTTTGCTTTAGTATTTATGATTTTCATTATAATTAAAATTTATAAGGTTGAAAAATAAATTTTATAATTTTTATATCGTTTTATGGCTAAATGAAATCAAGCTAATTTGTGCTTATCTTTTAAAGAAAACTTATTTTATTGTCCGGAAAGCTTATTCATAATTTTCTACTTTTATGATATACCAACTTTATAATATACTACTTTTATAATATGTTACGGGATGATAAACTATGAAAAAAGAAAGACTAACTGTTGTATTAGACCCGGAGATACGAAAAATGATTAAAATTAAGGCAGCCGAAAGAGATGTTACAATATCTGAAGTAGTGGAGGAATATCTTAGAAGTATGATGGAGAAAGAAGAACTTGAGGAGGATATTGCACTAACTGAATTTGCAGAAGAGAGAGAAAAGACATTTTCTGAGAAAGAGTCCTTAACCCATGATGAGGTTTGGGGGTAAATTTGGCTTACCTGATAAAATACCACAAGGCTGTAAAAGAAGATTTAAATAGCTTGGATAGTATATCAAAATCAAGGATTAAAAGAGCTATTGAAACAAAATTAATAAATGAACCAGCAAAATACGGTGAACCATTAAAGGAAAACTTAAAAGGCTATATGAAGTTGAAGATAGGTGATTATAGAATTATATATAAAGTAAGGGAAAGAGAAATTTTAATTTTAGGAATTAGACACAGCAAAGATATTTATAAGGTTATTAAGAACAGAAAAAACTAAATCTTTAATTTCAGTCATATTTACCTTTCTAAAAAACAACAAACATTTTCTTCCGTGAAGATTTATAATTTGTATTTACATAATTAAAAAAAATAATTATAATTACTTTTCTGTAATAAAGAGAAATAAGAGTTCATAAAATAATTCAATTACTCTAAATTATCATTGCGGGGTGGAGCAGTCTGGTAGCTCGTCGGGCTCATAACCCGAAGGTCATAGGTTCGAATCCTATCCCCGCTACCAGAAACTATAAAATCAAAAGAAAAACTTTTAATGAATGTTTAAATATGTGGCCTTTGCCAAAAAATGGGCCAACCAATTTTATAAAATTAAAGCCTTAATTTTTTAAATTAAATCTACACTAAAAAACTTACTCTGCACAAAAAAATATTAACGACTGCTCTACCACAAATACAGATCAACTTATTTTAAAAATATAAAAATTGTTACCTAAAATTTAAAAGTGAACACTTTAAAATTTAAAAGTGAACCATTTTTAAATCACTGTTCTTTAATTTTTGAATATCGATTAGCTCATCTCTAACCCAGAATCTAACCTCAGAAATCTGGGAATTTAGAGGATATATACGGATATCTAGTTTCTCTGGGTTTAGAGTTTAGTTTTATCTGTAGGTTGCTTATGGATATTTTTCTATAGGCATCAATTATTCTTTGTAGTCTTAAGGCAAATATATCCTTTGTGGATTTATATGGGTAGATAAGACTAAACTGTCTGAAAAGTGAAATATTGTTTTTAATTGCTCTTTGAAATCTAAAATAAGGAACTTCACCGGTGGTGGAATGAACCCTTTTATGGTTTTAGGCATTTATTTCATGGCCAAGCACCTTTTGTGCATCTTGAATTTGGCTTATTCCTTCTCTTGCACAAGTCCTAAATAAGTCTATCCTGAATCCATTCATAAGGACGCTCAATTTTACATTTTGCCTGAGGGGAAAGTGCATATGTAATTTCAACTCCCAGTTCAGAAAGTACCTGTTTCCATTGAGGATCTACTTCATCTGTTAAACTGTAATGTTTTCTCCAAAAGGAGTCTCTGCCCTGAACAAATCTAAATATTGAATGGCTGTCCACATAATAGGATGCTGGAATTCCGTACTTAAGTATAACATACTCCAGAGCCTGTATATGAGCCCAGCTTGTCTCTTTTTCCACAAGAGCTGTATAAAGGATAAATCTTGAATAGTCGTCAAGCGAGGTGATAAGATACCACTTAGAGTCAGCATAAGGACTCCACTTATGATGGGAACTGTCATGCTGGATAAGCTCTCCAGGATAATTGGTTAAGACCTCTCTGTCATGAGCTTTTGGATCTTTCTTTTTGATGTAAAAGCCAGCTGCCTTTGCTCTTGAAATAATACTTGGCAGAGATACTTTTTGTTTATATACTTCCTCAAGCCTGTCCTTTATATAGCTGTAGTTGTATAAGCGGAGCGGAATATTTGGATCAGTTATTAATTTTTTCTCAATAGCAAGCTCATTCATTATATTTTCTTCCACCTCAGGAGCTATTTTATTTGTTGCATTTTTTCTTACATATTCAATTGTAAAATTAGGTTCCTGTCTGTATTTTTTAAGTAGTGTAAAAAATCTTGTTTTACCAATGCCCAGTACTTTTTGGATATGTTCTCTTTTTATTTTACCCTCTAATACCGGCTGATAAGTTCCTTAATCTGAATATCAGAAAATTTTTTATGAAGCTGCTTTGCCATAGTTAAGATCCTTTCTTTTTAGATCTAAATTATAGCTAAAGCAGGTGTTCACTTTTAACTTTTAAATTTAATAAAAACAGTTCACTTTTAACTTTTAAATGACATAAAAATATAAAAATTTGACAAGCAGTACTAATATTAATATTATTAATAATACTAAAAGGAGTGTTATAATGGTAAACATAATTACAGCAAATGAACTTAAAACTAAAGGTGTATCTGCATTAAATAAAGTTGCATCAGATGAAATTGAAACTGCTATAACTGTAAGGGGTAAAACAAAGTATATTGTTCTTCCTATAGAGACGTATAACTATTTAAGAGAGTGCGAACTTGAATCTGCGTTAGGACAGTCAAAAATGGATATTGAAACAGGTAACTTTATTGAAGAATCTGTCGAAGACCATATTAAAAGAATAACAAGTGGCTAAAATAATATATACAGAAAGTTATATTAAAAGGGCAAAAAAATTCTCTAAAAGACATCCTGATATTCTCCTACAATATGAAAAAACACTTAAACTTTTAGAATTAAATCCTTTTCATCCTTCACTAAGATTACATAAATTAGAGGGGAAGCTATCAGATCTTTATTCTGTATCAATTAGTATTTCATATAGGATATTTATTGTCTTTATTATTGACGAAGACAAAATAATATTAATAGACGTTGGAAATCATTCAGAAATTTATTGAAATTTGACTAAACTTATGAATTTTTCTAATTTAATCATTATAATATTAGGTATTAAAAATAAGAATTAATAAACTTCAATCCTAAAAATAGGCTGGTAAATTAAAGTAATACAGATATTTAATATGATTTTTAATTATTATGATTAAAATTGTGTTACCATTATAATATAAAATAAAATAGTAAAATAAAAATATAAAAACAAACTTAAAATTATTTTTTATCTGAATGAAAGATTTATCAGAAAATAAAGGCAGAAAAAAGAAAATAACTTTAAAAGATATAGCAAAAAAAACAGGTTTTTCTGCAAATACTATATCGAGAGCTTTAAAAAATAAAGAAGATATTTCTAAAGCAACTAGGGAATATATCTACAAAGTTTCTAAAGAGATGGGGTATATCCCAAATAGTATTGCTGGTTCATTGCGTTCAGGCAAGACAAGAACAATTGCTACTATTGTTCCTGATATTTCAGACCCATTAATTGCTATATGGGTAAAAGACATAGAAACAAGACTGAGATTAAATAATTATAACACATTTATTATAAATACTGAAGAAGAGTATGAAATAGAAGAAGATGCAATATTTTTTGCTTTAAGTAAAAATGTTGATGGAATTATTTTATGCCCTACTCAAAAAGATAATAAAGATATTAAATTTTTAATAAATAATGGTGTCCCTTTTGTGCTTCTTGGAAGAAGATTTTATGACTTGGAAACGGATTATGTAATATCAGATGATGTTCATGGAAGTTTTTTAGCTATAGATTATCTTATAAAAAAAGGTCATAAAAAGATTCTATTTATGAATGGTCCAGGGTATATTTCATCTGCTAAAGAAAGATTGGAAGGGTATAAAAAAGCATTTGTTGAAAACAACGTTAAATTAGATGAAAATCTCATAAAAGAAGTTGGAAATACCTCTGGATATAGTATTAAAGCTATAAATAAGATTATTCAAGAGGGATTGGAATTTAGTGCAGTATTTGCGTTTAGTGATATAGTAGCTTGGGAGATAATATATGCATTGCAAAATATAGATAAAAATAGATTTAAAAATATTCCCGTTATTGGTTTTGATAATATTCAATCAAGATTTTTTTATCCTTACCCATTGACAACAGTAAACTATTCAAAAAAGAAAATTGCATATAAAGCTGTTGATATATTGTTAAGTAATATTGAAGAAAAATTTCATGACAATTTCAAACAATATATATTTGAAACCAATCTCATAGTAAGATAATTGTAAATGAAATAAAAAATCATTAAAACCTCTTTTTAAAATTTTAAATCCTTATATTCTTATTTTCCATTTTTAAAAATATTTTCAAAAAATAGTAAGAAGAAAAAAGATAAATTATCTTGAAATTTATAAAAAATAAGAATTTTTTTCTTTTTTTTAATAATAAATAATAAATAAAACTTGACAAAATTTAACATTAACGATAAAGTAATATTAACGTTAATGTAAGGCTTAAGAATAATTAAGGGAGTATTAAAAAAATTTTTTAATATTTTTAAGATCTAAATTTTAGTTATAAAACAAAAAGAATATATGCAATAAGGCCATAATAAATCCATAATAAATTAATATCGTGAGCTTAAAATTAATAATGTATTTGTGAAGCAAATTATTTTTTTAAAGGAGGTAATAATAAATATGGAAAGAATTAAAGTCGGAGTTATTGGTTTAGGATGGTTTGGTGAGCATCATATCGATACTCTGCAAGCACTTCCTCTTGCGGATGTAACTGCTGTTTGTACTAGACGTGAGGAACGCCTTAAAGAAATTGCTAACAAATATAATATTAAGAAGACATATACTAATTATCATGAACTTCTTGCTGATAAGGATATTGACATGGTTTCAATAGTTACACATGTTTACGACCATATGCAGCCGGCAATAGATGCAATAAATGCAGGGAAGCATGTATTTCTTGAAAAACCTATGGCAAATAATGCTGAGGAATGTGACAAAATATTGGAAGCTTTAAAAAATACTGATAAATTTTTTATGGTAGGACATGTTTGCAGATTTGATACGGCTTATGCTCTTGCAAAAGAAGAAATTGATGCAGGCAGTATTGGTAAGATAATATCCATTCATGCAAAAAGAAATCTTGCCAAATGGATAACAGAAAGTTCACTAAATAAAATAAGTGCATTATTTGGTGACGGGATACATGATTTTGACTTAATGTTATGGTATACAGGTGCAAAACCTAAAACAGTTTATGCACAGACTACCAGTACTCGACCTGAATTTAAGTATGATGACGTAGCATGGGCCTTTTTTAGACTGGATGATGGAACTTTTGCAGTTATCGAGAATGTTTGGAGTTTACCTGATAATGCCCCCTTTGCTATTGATGCAAAAATGGAAATAATAGGCACAGACGGAATCATTAATATTAATAATTCAGGCGATTATTATTCTGTTCTTACAAAAAAAGGTATAAGTTATCCTCAATCTACATATTGGCCGAAAGTCCATGGGATGAGAAGAGGGTATCTAAAAGAAGAATTCGATTATTTCCTTAAGTGTATTTCAGAAGGGAAAAAGCCAACAATAATAACACCTCAGGAATCAAGGGATGTAGTTTATGCTATGAGGATGGCAGAAAAATCAGCAAAAGAAAATAGGGTAATTGAATTTTAGCTTTTAAATTATTAATTATTTATAAGACAGAAACATAAACCAGTAATAATTTTATGAATATATAAGGGAGGCAATTAAATGAAAATGGAGTTTGATCATGTTGGATTAATAACAGATAAAAAAAAGGATGATGAAAATTGGGTGGAATCAACAAGAGTCTGGGTTACTAATCCAAAAGATCACCCTTTTCATGTTGAATGGTTACGTTATGAAAATGACACACCTGTAAAAGGCCCGGTAAGAGAGAGAAGTCATATAGCTTATAACGTAGATAATTTAGAAGAGGCATCAAAAGGGCTTAAAGTACTTTTAGAACCATTTGAAGTTGGAGGTTTTTTAAAAGTTGGTTTTTATGAATACAAAGATGGCACTGTCGTTGAACTTATGCAGTATTTAGGAAATAAAAATCAATGGTTCGATAAAGGCAAAAAATAGAAATAATTAATGCGATATTTTATTAGTCGAAAATTTTATATTTATAGATAGCTGATATCAGGAGGCAAGGTAATGAGATTAAATCCACTCCCTTCTTCGGAATATGACGATAGGGTAGCTCGATTACAAAAAGAATTAAATAAAAATGGAATTGATTTGTTTATAAGTTACAGTAGTGAATGTGAATCTGCTTCTTCACGTTATTTAACAGGTTTCTGGCCTTTTTTTGATTTTGCTGTTGTAATTGTTCCTGCAGAAGGTAAAGCTGCACTTTTAACAGGTGGACCTGAATCATATGAATTTGCAAAAGAATTTTCATCAGTACCTTTAATATTTATAAATCCATTGCTTGTTGAAACTTGTGCACCCGAGTGGGTACCAAAAGTGGATGAAATGAATTTTAGTGAAATAATTTCAAAAGTCTGCAAAAAGAATCCAAAAAAAATTGGTATAGGTAACTGGAATATTTTCCCTTATGTATTATTTAAAGAATTAAATAAGGCTGTTCCAGATGCACAATTTTCTAGAGCAGATAATCTATTATTAAATGTTCAAAAAATAAAATCAAAAGATGAAATACCATATATTATTGAAGCATACCATATATCAGAAGAAGCAATGAAAACTGCTCTTAATGCTGTAAAACCTGGTATGAAAGAGTGGGAGGTGGAAGCTATTGCACGTACAAAAATGTTATCCATGGGTGCAGAAGGGATGCCTTATCCGTCATGGGTATGTTCAGGTGATCATACAAGATTGAGCTTATGCCGCTCGACAGATAAGCCTATAGAAAAAAATGAATTAATACAGTTTACTTTTGGAGCAAAATATATGGGTTATTGCGGTAATATGTGCCGACCTTTTTCAATAGGTAAAGTTCCCAAATCAGCCAAAGCATTGATGGAAGTTGCATTGGAAGCATTTCAGTATGCACTTGATAATATTAAACCTGGAATAATTGCGTCAAGTATATTTGATGGTTATTATAAGATTCTGTCTAATTATGGTTATGAAAATTTTACTTTATATGGACCTGCACACGGAACTGGACATTCAGAGGTTGAAGGTTTTTGGCTTGCAGAGAATGCAGATTTTATTATAGAACCCGGAATGCTTTTTAATATTGATATATGGCTTTCAGATGGAATTAACGGTTTACGTTATGAGGATGGAATTTTAATTACTGATAAAGGTATAAAAGAACTTACAAGTTATAAAAGGGAAATAATAGAATTATGATAAAAATAACTCCGGAAATAGTTCAGAAAGAAGTTTCAAAAAGAAAAGGTGAAATTATTGAATGGCTAAAGTCTCTGGTGCGTTTTCCAAGTGAAAACCGTTTTCCGAATGGAAATGAGGGAGAAGCTCAAAAATTTATTGAAAAAGAGTGTTCAATTATCGGACTTAAAACAGATATGTTTTCACCTGAAGATATTCCAGGGATAAAAGATAATCCTTTCTGGCTTAATGGAAGATATTATTCAAACAACAGGAAAAATGTTGTTGCAAAATGGGAAGGAATAAAAAAAGGTAAATCCTTATTATTTAGCGGGCATGTAGATGTTGCACCTTTTGAACCTGATAACTGGAAAGTATGCAGACCATACGAGCCCGTTGAAAAAGACGGAAAGCTTTATGGAAGAGGTACTGTTGATATGAAAGGTGGTTTGGCTTCAGCATACTGGGCTATCAGGATATTAAAAGAAATAGGTTTTAAACCGCAAGGGGACATAATTTTTGAAAGTGTTGTTGATGAAGAATTTGCAGGCGGTAATGGGACATTGGCATCTAGACTTAAAGGATATAATGCTGATCTGGCAATTCTTACAGAACCTACAAGGATGCAGATTTGTGTGGCATGCCTGGGTGCATTTTTAGGAGATTTAGTTTTAAAAGGTAAAGCAGGTGGTATGCCTTTTATGGGTTATTCAATTCCCAATCCGATAAATGGCGCTGCAAGAGTTATTGAACTATTTAAGGAATGGGAAAAATACTGGAGATCTGTAAATAAACACGATTTATTTAATGAACCGGGGAAAGAGTTAAATATACTTTTATGGGATATAGACTCAAAAATACCAGGAGAGTTTACACAAATGGGAAATCCCCTTATGACAAAAATTTCATGGATTGTATGGTCTTACCCAGGTATGAGTGAAAAATATTTTTATAATGAATTTAAAAAGTTCTGGGAAAAGAGTTTCAAAACTGATCCAATTTTAAAATTATTTGAATTTGAAATAATACCCACATTTCATTATGTAAGACCTTGGGAATCTGATTTAAATGATAGTGGAATTCAGAAACTGATTGAAGTTTATGAGAATTATACAAAGATTAGCCAGGTTGTCAGTGGTGCATCTTTGTCATGTGATATGGCTATTTACGGAGATCAGGGTAAAATGCCGGTAATAATTTTAGGTCCAAGTGGTGATAATATTCATGGTTCAGATGAATGGGTATTGTTGGAGGATATATATTCACTTATTACCATATTTATAATATTTATAAATGAGTGGTGTGGTTAATAATTTAATTGGTTTTTTAGATTTTATAATTATTTTAAAGAAATTAACTTAAATTAATTTGAATATATTAAACTGATTTACTGAAAATTTTTTGAAAGGGGGAAAAATGAGGAATTTAAGTAAGATTGCTCCAGAGTGGTGGGATTATACTACTTTAGATGAAGAAATACTAAAAGAAGCTGCAAAACTTACTGCAGACGATATGCTAAATCTTTCAAGACCGGGCTTTACTGTAAAGTTTTATGATACCCTTGAATCTTTTTATGTGGCTGAAGCTCTTGAATATATATATTGCTGGCAAAAATCTACAAGTACTAACCCTGTAGGAATATGTGGTCCTATTGGTCCAACAGAGCAACTGCCTCTTGTAGCAGAAATTGTAAATGATCTTGAAATAAATGTTAAAGATGGACATTTTTGGGCTATGGATGAATGGTTTATTAATGGAAAAGAAGCTCCTATTACTAATCCTTTAAGTTTTGCAAAAGCTGATATGGATTTATGTTTTAATAAAATTAGGAAAGACTTAAGAATGCCTGATGAAAATATTCATTTTTTAAGAGCTGATAATATTGAAGAATATTCTAAATCTTACGACAGCATTAAATGCCTTATTATGCAAGGTGGTCAGGGAGAGACAAAACATTGGGCTTTTAATGATCCTGTAAGAAGAGAAGGAAGATACAAAGATAGTCCTCCATTGCCTGAAGAATTTCGAAAGTTAAATGCAAGAGTAGTAAAGCTACATCCAATAACCCTCATACAAAATGCAAGGACTTCAGCAGGTGGAGTTGTTTCAAATATTCCTTCAGAAGCGATAACAGTAGGTCCTGTTGAAACTTGGAAATCTGATAAAGTTTCAATATGGCATGCAGGAATGCATGATAACCCATTTGGAATGAGGCTTACAACATATATGATTTCTAAAAAGATTCAAGATTCATCTGTACCAATGTCGTTATTGGCCGATCATTCTAATGTTCAATTTAATTTTTATAAACCAGCATTAGGAACTTGTGAAGCTGAGATGCATTAAAATAATTTTTTAATAACAGGAATTATTTTTATAAGGAAGGAGGAATTTATATTTTCTAAAACATTATTTTTATTTTAGAAATTATTAGATATTTTTAAATTTTTAGAAGGAGGTAGATTATAGAATAATTATCATATCTTTTTTAAGTTTTAAAGGTATTTATAAATTTCATTAGTGTAAGGAGGAGACACAAAATGAAAAAAATAACGCTATTATTTTTTGTAACAGTTTTAATAATTTTATTAGTTGTAAGTTTTTCTTTTGTTGGATGTAAATCAAATGCTCCAACTACGGGGGAGACAACAACTACTGCTGCGGCTGCCGAAGAGACAACAACTACTGCTGCGGCTGCCGAAGAGACAACAACTACTGCTGCGCCTGGGAATTTAACAAAGATGACATTTATAAGTCCGAGAGGGACTCTTGAAGTTATGGATGATTATAACTTATGGGTTGCAATTGAAATGGGTTATTTTAAAGATTTTGGGATTGATGTTGATATGGAACCGGGACCTAATGATGCTTTAGCAACAACAAAATTTGTTGATCAGAAAAAAGCAGATGTTGGGTATCCTTCTCCAGGTGTTCTTACAGCAAGTGTTGATACAGGTATGGATGTAATACAAGTCTTTGAAATGATGGCAAGCCAGGTTTTTGACTTTGCTGTTAAACAAGATAGCCCAATTAAAACTGTACAAGATCTTAAAGGGAAAACAATTTCAATAGGTATGTCAGGCTGGACTGTAATCGTTGATCCTATACTTGTTGAAGCTGGCATAGATCCAAAATCTGTAAAATATGTAACTGTTGGAGAATCTTGGGGCCAGGCTGTAGCACAAGGTCAAGCAGATGCTGCTTTATGTTGGAGAGGTTTAAGAGCACAGTGGGATGCTCAAGGTCTTAATTTAAGATATTTAATTGGTGAGACATTTTCAAAGCACCCAGCAAATGGTTATTGTGTAAGAAAATCAGATTTAAGTGATTCTGCAAAGAAAGATTTATATGTAAAATTCTTTAAAGCAGCAGCAATGGGAATTGAATTTGCAAGAATAAATCCGCGAGCAGCTGCACAAATAACTTATAATAAATTTGCTGCTGTGAGAGAGCAAATGACGCCAAAGCTTGCTTTGGATTCAATGAATCAACTGCACTGGGCGTATACAGAAAGTGAAAGAAAACTTGGTGGTTATGGTATGTCTCCAGTAGATTCATGGAAAAATTATCTAGATACTATTTATCAATTAGGACAAACTAAAAATCATTTAACAGTAGATCAGGTAATTACAAATGATCTAATAAAGGATATTAATAGTTTTGATAAAGCAAAAGTAAAAAGTGATGCTGAAAACTTCAAACTAGATGATACATGGAAAAATGTGGAAGTTACAGGAAACTGGTAAAATTGTAGATTATTATTTTGAAATGATTTTAAAGATAATAGTTTTATAAATAAAACAGCTGCTGGTCTCTGCCAAGCAGAAGATTAGCAGCTGTTTTAAAGTCAAGGAGCTTAAATGGTTAAAGATATAATAGTTGAAAATGTTAGTAAGACTTATGATAGTGATAGAGGACCAGTAGAAGCTGTAAAAAACTTTTCAATGGAAGTAGAAAAAGGAGATTTTGTAGCAATTGTTGGTCCTAGTGGTTGCGGTAAAACGACATTACTTTGGGGTTTAACCGGACTACATCCTTTTACTTCAGGTAAAGCAATAATACTTGATAAAATTGTTGACAAACCTAGACAAAGTGTAGGAATTGTTTTTCAACAAGCAAATCTTCTTCCTTGGAGAAATTTAATTCAAAATATATATTTTCCACTTGAAATAATGGGTAAGAATATTAAGGAATATAAGAGTAAAATACAAGATTTAATAAAAAGTGTTGGGCTTGATGGATTTGAAAATCATCATCCGAGAGAGTTATCAGGAGGAATGCAACAAAGAGCTTCAATTATAAGAGCACTTTCGTTTGATCCGCAAATATTGCTTATGGATGAACCTTTTGGTGCTCTAGATGCATATACAAGAGATGAGATGGATACTTTAATATTGGAATTATGGGAGAAAACCCAAAAAACTATAGTTTTTGTAACGCATAGGATAGAAGAAGCAGTATATCTTGCAAATAAAGTATATGTAATGACAGCAAGACCTGGTACAAATTCAGCAATTTTTAATATAGATTTACCTAGACCAAGGCCTGAAGGAATTACAATGGAAATGAGATATTTTAATATTGTTGCTGAGATAAAAAGAAAAATTGTTGAAGATGTTGAAAAGCAAAAAAAAGAAGGTAAGTATAAAAGTCAAGCTTATAGTACTATCACCTAATTTATGAATAAAAATATGAATATTAATAAATAGATTGGTTTATTTTTTTTATTAAATAAATATTAATCAGTAGCTATATTTTGTAAGGAGTTTTTATGGATAGTTATGATAAAGAATTAGAACAAAAAGTTCCTGATTTTGAAGAAAAACAGGATACCCATTCTAAGGAAATTTCTAATTTGAATATTTCTAGTGCTGCTTATTCAACGCAAATTCGCGGCTGGAAACAAACAGTTGGAATTATTGCTGTAGCTATTTTTGTAATTGGTTTGTGGGAACTACTTGTAAGGGTTCTTAATGTGCCAGATTTTATTCTACCACCTCCTAGCAAAATCATTGTTGCACTCGTTACTTCTTTCCCAAATATTTATCAGCATTTACTTTTTACATTAGCAGAACTTGTATCTGGGTATTTAATTGGAGCGGCGGTAGGACTTATAATGGCTGCAGTACTTACCCAAATGCCATTTATAGAAAAAATAATTACCCCATATATTTTGATATTAGTGACAACACCAACAATTGCTTTAGTGCCTTTATTAATGCTATATTGGGGGTTTGGGATAGGACCACGTATTTTTGCTGTAGCTCTTGCAACAGGTCCTATGGTAATGATTAATGCAACAACAGGTTTTAGAAGAACTGATTTAGCAAAAATAGCTCTGGCAAAATCATATGGTGCATCTACTTTTCAAATTTTTTATAAAATCAGATTTCCATTGGCATTGCCTATGATTAATGTAGGTTTATTAGTAGGAGGAATTTTTGGATTAATAACTGCTGTAGGATCTGATATGGTTGGTGGCAAGATCGGACTTGGAAATAGAATATCATATTACGCGTCATTAGCAAGAATGTCTAATTTCTTTGCAATAATTTTATTAGTTGCACTTATTGGGATTTCCATATGGATAATAATGACAATTGTAGGTAATAAGACAACAAACTGGTCAGAGTAATATTGCTAATCATACATTAGAAGCATATTTAAGAATAATAAACAAAAATGTACTTATAAATATAATTAATGTTTGTGATATTTTTTAGTTTCCATATAAGTATTTTTTGAAAGCAAAAATATTAAATAATTTTGAAGAAGTTAACAAAATTTAAACTTTAATTTTAATATAAAAAATTTTATAAGAGTGGTGTTAATATGAAGAACATTGTTAGCGTAGTCACATCTACATATCCAAAAAATAATGTTTTAGAAGCATTAGATGGAATTTCAAAAGCAGGATTTAAATATGTTGAAATGGCATCTGCACCAAGTTATTTTGAGCATATTTTGCCAAGGCCAGAATTAAGTACCGAGGCTGATGCAAAAAATCTTTTACGCTTATGTGAAAAATATGAACTGGAACTTTATGCAATTGCTGGTCATACAAGAATGATGAAGGAAGATACTGTTAAAAATTTTAAAAAGCTAATTGATTTTGCTAAATTATGTGATGTTAAATTTATTACGACTGACGCTGGTGAAATTAAGTCAGATGAGGATGAAAAAAAATTCTTTAAAGATATAAATGAAATTGCTGAATATGCTGGTGCAAATGGCATTACGATTTGTCTGGAAACGCATGGAAATTACTGCAATAATGCAAAAAAAGGAGCAGAAATCATAAAAAAAGTTAATAAAAACAACCTGAGGCTTAATTACGATACAGGAAATGTAATGTTATATGGGGGAGTAAAGCCTGAAGAAGATATACAATATGCACTTCCTTATATAGCATTTATACATTTAAAAGATAGTGGTGGCAAATTATTTGAATGGAACTTCCCCGCTCTTGGTAGTGGTAAAACAAATTTTAAGAAAATATTTTCATTATTAAAAGATTATTCTGGTCCAATGAGTGTAGAGATAGAGTATGAAGGCAAAGATCATTCTCTAAAAGAAATAAATGCAGATGTTAAGAAATCCTATGATTTTTTAAAGAGTTTTGGGTATGTCCAATAATATAAAATTAAATTTTAGTTATATTTTAAATTAGGAGATTGTTAATGATAAATGTAGCAATTATTGGTGCTGGTTATATTGGGCAGGTTCATGCCAACACATATAAACAGATCAACAATGCAAGGATATTTGCAATAGTTGATAGCATTGAAGAAAAAGGTAAGAAATTAGCAGATCAATTTGATGCAAATTATTTTTCAAATATAGATGAACTTTTAAATGATAAAAATATAGCGGATATTGATTGTATTGATATTTGTTCTCCAACATTTCTACATTCAGAAATGGCAATAAAAACAGCTAATGCAGGTAAGGATTTTTTAATCGAAAAACCACTTTCCTTAAGTTTAGAAGAGGCTGACAAGATTATTGAGGCTGTTAAAAGAAATAAAGTCCAAGCAATGGTTGGACATGTTCTAAGGTTTTGGCCAGAATATATTAAGGCAAAAGAAATAGTGGATAGTGGTGATATTGGCAAACCTTTATTTGCATTTAGTGAGAGACTTACTGTAACACCCGATTGGCATGTAAACAAGTGGGGTTTTGATGAAAAGCATAGTGGAGGTGCAGCTTTAGACCTTCATATACATGACCTTGATTACCTGATATGGCTCCTGGGTAAACCAGTTATTGTAAAGTCGCAAGGTGTTTATAATCCCAAATTGGGTGGGCTTGTACATATAACAACAAATATTGAATTTAAAAATGGTTTTTCTGGCTTTGCTGAAGGCGGATGGAGTTTTACTGGAAACTTTCCTTTTACGATGGTGTTAAGAATTATTTGCGAAAATGGTACTATAGAATGGGTATTTAGAGCTGGGAAAAATATTGAGGAAAGAAACCAGAAAAATGATCTTATAGTTTACAGGTCTGACGGGTCGGTGTATGTACCTAATGTAGAACAAAAAGACCCATTTTTAACCGAATGCGAATATTTTATTAACTGCCTTGATTTTAATAGACCTATAGAAAAAGCAACAATTGCTGATGGAAGAGAATCATTAAAATTAACTTTAGCAGCAATAGAGTCTGCAAAAAATAAAAATACTGTTTATCTGAAATAATTATTTTAATAGTACAATTAGATTTTTTAATAATATTTTTATTTATAAATTTATTATTTAAAAGGAATTTTTATGAAAATAATTGATGCTTCAGGACCAATTTATAATGGAATGTGGTCTTATGGTCCACCATTTCCAGACTTTGAACTGGTTGATCTTAAAAACCCTGAATGGGTTGATTTTACTGCATATTCACAGGAGTTTAAAGGCTTATCATCAGCAACAGGAACTTATATTGATGGTCCATCACACGCGTTAGGATTAGAAAAATCTTATGCCATAAACGATGTTCCGATTGAAAAACTTTTTGGGATAGATGCATATGTGTTGAAATTTAATTTGGAAAAAATAGTTAAAATAGGCAACAGACCTTGCATTACTAAAGCAGATGTTAAAGCTGCTGAAAAAGATGAAATTCTCAATGGGTCTGCTATTATTTTTGCTACTGGTTGGGGACAGCATTGGGATAAGCCTGATTTTTTAACAAATAGTTGGTTTTTTAAAAAAGATGCAGTGGAGTATCTGGTAAGTAAAACCCCCTTTATATTTGCTGCTGACACTCCTTCTTTTGATAATGTTGAAGGCAAACAGGGAATATGGGATTTAATATTTAATAATAATATTTTAATTGTTGCTCCCTTAATAAATATTGAACAAATTACTAAATACAAGGTAAAGTTATATGTCTGTCCTTTAAAAATCCTTAATACTACAGGTTTACCCTGCAGGGTAATAATTGTAGAATAAAAATAAAACTTAAAATACCAGCAGAAAATAGTCTTTGAGTATTTGAGAAACTTCAGTACTGAATATCATAATGTTTATCTTACTTCGAGATTTAATAGGTTTGATATATAAAGAACTGTAATAAATCATGTGCAGGATATATATAAAAAATCTATAAATTTGATCTACTGATATGTGCTAAATAGTCAAGGGCATATAATATAATTCTGACAATGGTAATGATATCAATATGATTTTAACAATTTTTTATTAAGCTTCCATGTTCATGTCGAAAGGATTCTAAAAGATTATTAATTTATTTTTATCAAATATTCTTAAATATTTATTTTTAAATTATAATTTAGGATATTATGATGAAGATAAATTTTAAATTAAAAAATTTAAATTCGGCATTAAAAATATTCTTGAAATCATTTCTTATTTATACCTCTATTTTTTTCATTATAATAGTTTTTATCATAAGCGCAGCAGGCTGCAGTAAAAAAGTAGACATTAAAACTCTTTTAAAGAGCAAATTGTCAGGAGAAGATGAAATGAATGCTGCTGTTGATGTGGTTGATAATTTTTTTAAATATTTGCAGTCAGATAGTCTTAATGAAGCATTTAATTTAATATCTTCTAAGGATAAATCAAATCATAATTTTGATGATTTTAAAAAAGAATTTAGAAATGTTACTAAAATTGTTGAGGTTAAAATAAACTGGGTAGAAGTAAAAAATAATATTGCAAATGTCGGAATAGATTTAACAGACAGTTATGATAATGAAGAAAAAGTTTACAAGGATCTTGTTGTGTCACTGGTAAAAGAGGAAGATGGGAGCTGGAAAATTAATTTTTGGGATTAGTAGAAATATAATATATATTAATGTATTAATACTAGTGATTATAGTGGTTACAAATATATTGGATAGTAAGTGATGAAGTAAGCGGAATTCGGTCTCAGTATTTGATTGATTTACTTAACTATAATAAATAACTATACTAAAGCGAAAATGTAAGGTTTATTTTTATCAAAATTATATCATTAATTATGTTGTGATGTTTTTAATAAAAAATTTTATTGATTTGAAATTTACTAAAATTTAAAAGTTAAAAAAATAAGAAATTAATCATAAATAGCAAATAGGAATTGAGGTAAAATTGATTGTATTGTTTTTAGGTGATGTTATTGGTAATCCTGGCAGAAAATGTCTTGAAAAAGATCTCAGTATTTTAATTAATGAAGAAAAAGCTGATGTGGTAATTGCTAATGGTGAAAATGCCGCAGGTGGTATAGGGATTACTCCTGAAATAAGTGATTTACTTTTAGGGTTTGGAATTGATGTTATTACTACAGGCAATCATATTTATAAAAAGAAGGAAATTTTTGATTATATTGAAAAAGAACCAAGACTTTTAAAACCTGCAAATTATCCGCCTGATACTCCCGGTAATGGAGTTTATATTTTTTCAAATAAAAAAACAAATGGCTGTGAAGTAGCTGTTTTTAATTTATGCGGCAGAGTTTTTATTGATAATTTTGATTGTCCTTTCAGAACAGCTGATAAAATCTTAAGTTTTATTAGCAAAAGAACACAAATTATTATACTTGATTTTCATGCTGAAGTTACAAGTGAAAAAGTTGCAATGGGCTGGTATCTTGACGGAAGAGTTAGTGCAGTACTTGGAACTCATACTCATATTCAAACTGCAGATGAAAGAATTCTTAATAAAGGCACTGCTTATATAACAGATGTAGGGATGTGCGGTCCCCGAAATTCTGTTATTGGGGTAAAAAAGGAAATAATAGTAGACAGATTTATTAATATGCTTCCTCAAAGATTTAGTGTAGCAGATTCAGATAACTGGATAAACGGGGTTGTTATAGATATTGATGAAAAAACAGGGAAATCAAATTCAATTAAAAGAATAAGCAAAAAAATTTTTGATTAAAAATCACAGATTTTGATTAAAATTTATATAAAAATCACATATAACATATATTGTAAATATTAAATATGAAATTTTTATTATAAGTTTTAAAACTAAAAATTTATTAATATTTATCAGGAGTTTTTTAATCTAAAGTGCAATAAGTGCAATAAAAAAATTATTATTATTTTTTAATGAAATTTAAAGAAAATAAAAAATTTAATTTTTTTAAAGATTTAAATATTATAAATAGTTTTAATAAAGTTGACATAATATATGACTTAATAAAAACTATTGAAAAATATGATATGCTAAGTTCAGGAGACTGTGTTCTTATTTCTATTTCAGGCGGACCTGACTCGGTATTTCTTACCCATGTTTTTAATCTTATTAAGAATAAATATAACTTAAAGCTTTATGCTTTTCATCTTGATCACTTAACAAGAAATGGCCAATCAACAAAAGATGCTGCCTTTGTAAGCGATTTATGCAAAAAATACTCAATAACTCTTTTTAGTGAAAAGATTGATGTAAAAAGATGGTGCACTGAGAAAAAAATTAATTTTCAGGAAGGGGCAAGACTTTTAAGGAAAAGCCTTCTTGAAAAATACAGTAATGAGAATGCGATAAATAAAATAGCAATTGCGCATAATGCTGATGATAATCTTGAAACATTTTTTATGAATTTAATCAGGGGGGCAGGCCTGAGAGGATTAAGTGCAATAAAGCCCGTGAGTGGAAAAATAATAAGACCGCTTTTATATATTTTTAAAAAAGATATAACTGATTTTTTAATTTCAAATAATATAAGTTTTTGCGTTGACAGGACAAATCTGGAAAGTAAATATTTTAGAAACAAGATTAGAAATAGATTAATTCCTTTCATGGAAAGTGAGTTTGGAGAAGGTTTTAAAAACAATATTGTAAAAGCTATAGAAAATTTAAAACTCGCAAATGATTATGTTGATAAAGAAATAATTGAGATTTTTAAAAAGCAGAATATAAGTGTACAGGATATTGCAGAGGTTATATATAATAAAGGTTTTATAAAATTCCCTATCCTTAATATTATAAATTCAGATGATTTTTTAAAAACCGCATTAATATTCAAGTTAATTGAACTTGTTAAAGGCAGCTTAAAAGATATTACTTTAGAAAATATTACTGATATCCTTAAATTTTGCTACCAGAAAGGGGAAAATAAGAAAATAAATTTATCTGATGGTATATTTTTTGTAAAAGAGGGAGATTTTATTTATTTTTATGATGGCAAAAAGGTAAATTTGAATAGTTTATTTATATCTGGTAAAAATTTTGGTGATGATGATTTTTCCAAAGAAAATAAAAATATATTTGATGATGGAATTATTGTAATCAGTGAAGATGATGCCAGGTCTTTATTAGCTGGAGAGAAAATTTTTAAAGGAAACCTGAGCAGTAAAAATAAAGATGAAATAGAAAATAAAGAAAAAAATAATAAAGAAACCAAAAGGGGATATAAAGAAAAGAACAAAGAGGAAAACAAGGAAAAATATAAAGAAGACAATAATGAGCCAGATTTAAGAACAGATTTAACAATTTTAAATAATAATATAAAACCAGATAATGATATAAAACCAAAGAATAGTATAAAATCAGAAAATAACTTAAAACCGATACTTATCAGCGAAATTAATAAAACCATTAACGAATTAGATGCTAAGATTAATATTAAAGTTTTAAATATAATTAATTATGATAAAAAGTTTTTTACACAGGCAGAAAAAAATGAAGCATATATGGATATAAATAGCATAAAATTTCCTGTAGTTGTAAGAAACTGGCATGCAGGTGATAGCTTTATTCCGCTTGGGTTGAATGGGGAAAAAAAGTTACAGGATTTTTTTATAGACTCAGGTATTACTTTTCATTTAAGGAAAAAGATTTTTGTTTTTTGTGATTTGGAAAAAATAATATGGGTTGGAAATTTAAGAATTGATGATAGAGTAAAAGTTAGTGAAAAAACAAAAACCATATTATATTTAAGGCTAACGTAAAAAAGGCTAACGTGAAATTAGACAAGATTGAATTTAAAGAATTTAAAATGAAACTGAATTTGATTAAGGTTAGTAAAAAATAAACAGAAATTAACCCATTAATTTTTTAATATTATTTTTAATTATTCAGGAGTAATTTATTTATTTTGTAATATAATTAATTAAGGATAATTATTTACCTGTTTTATTTGTTAAAATTAATTTTTAATAATTGAGGTGATATGGAACAACTTAATTCAAAAAATGAATTAAAAAACTGGAAGGAAAGTATAAAAGTATTATTATCTGAACAAGTCATTCAAGAAAAAGTTAAGGAGCTGGCAGCTATTATTTCTAAAGATTATTCTGATAAAAATCCGATACTGATTGCTGTTTTAAAGGGTTCTTTTATTTTTATTGCTGATCTTTGCAGAAAATTAACCATTCCTGTAATTTTTGATTTCATGGCTGTATCAAGTTATGGTGATTCCATGGTAAGTTCAGGTGTAGTAAGGATTACAAAGGATTTGGATTACAGTATTGAGAATAGAGATGTATTAATAATAGAGGATATAATTGATTCAGGACGAACCCTTAATTATCTTATTAAAAATATAAAGTCAAGAAATCCGAAAAGTGTTGAAATATGTGCTTTACTTGATAAAGATGTGCCGGGTAAATTTAAAAATAAGATTAAATATAAAGGTTTTGATATCCCGAATAAATTTGTTGTAGGTTATGGGCTGGATTATGCCGAAAATTACAGAAATCTTCCATATATAGGATATATTGAAAATATAATTTAATTATTATATTATAGTCGTTTAGCTTTAGTTCTGATAATTTTTTTTGATGTTTTTAGAAATGCTATTTTATATTTTGAATATTTTGAAGAATTTTTATATATTGTTAACTTAGTTTTTTAGGGGGAAATTGAATTTTAATAAACAGGAGTTGATTTAATTTGAAGAGAAATTTAAAAAATATATTACTTTTAATATTACTTATTGTAGTAATGTTTTTTATCTTTAGAAACCCTTTATTTTTAGCACCTCAGGTTAAAGATTTAACATTAACTGAGTTTATGACAAATGTTGATAAAAATGAAATTGATTTAAACAATCCTTTGGTTATAAAAGGTGAAGATAAAACAATTGAAGGGACATTAAAAGATAATACAAAATTCAGAGTATCATTTTTGCAAAATTATGATATTTCTAAATATCTGATTGATAAAAATATTCCTTTTAAGGTTGATAATCAGAAACAGTCAATTTGGATTCAGATTTTAGTTGGAGCTCTTCCATTTCTGATAATGTTTGGACTTATTTTCTTTTTGTTTAATCAGCTGCAGGGCGGCGGCTCAAAAGTTATGCAGTTCGGTAAAAGTAAAGCAAGAATTGCTGGCAAAGGTAAAAACAAAGTTACTTTTAAGGATGTTGCAGGAGTTGATGAGGCTGTCGAGGAGCTTAAAGAAATTGAAGAGTTCCTTGAAAATCCAGGTAAGTTTAAAGCAATGGGTGCTAAAATACCCAAGGGAGTTTTATTGTATGGTCCTCCTGGAACAGGTAAGACTTTGCTTGCACGTGCAGTTGCCGGAGAAGCCGGTGTTCCTTTTTATAGTATTTCAGGCTCAGAATTTGTTGAAATGTTTGTAGGTGTTGGAGCTTCAAGAGTAAGGGATTTGTTTGCCCAGGCAAAAGCAACACAGCCTTCTATTATTTTTATGGATGAAATTGATGCAGTAGGAAGGCATAGGGGAGCAGGACTTGGTGGTGGTCATGATGAAAGAGAACAGACTTTAAACCAGTTACTTGTGGAAATGGATGGATTTGATGCAGACAGCACAGTAATATTAATTGCTGCAACTAACAGACCAGATATTTTAGATCCTGCATTATTAAGGCCAGGAAGATTTGACAGGCAAATTATGGTTGACAGGCCTGATCTAATAGGAAGAGAAAAAATACTTGAAGTTCATGGCAGAGGTAAGCCATTAGACAAAGATGTAGTATATAAGACTATTGCAAAACAAACTCCAGGATTTACAGGGGCAGATCTTGCGAATTTATTTAATGAAGCATCTCTGCTTGCAGCAAGACATAATAAGAAAAAAATCAGTATGTTTGAAATTGAGGCAGCAATAGAAAGAGTAATTGCAGGTCCTGAAAAGAAAACAAGGGTTATTTCTGAAAAGGAAAAAAAGATTATTGCTTATCATGAGGCTGGTCATGCTTTACTTGCATATATTTTACCAAATACTGATCCGGTTTATAAGATTTCTATTATATCAAGAGGCAGAGCTCTAGGATATACGATAACATTACCTGAAGAAGACAGATTTTTAAAATCCAGAACAGAATTGCTTGATAATATAAAGATGCTGCTTGGAGGAAGAGTAGCGGAGGAACTTGTTTTTAATGATATTACAAGCGGTGCCGAAAATGACATAGAAAGAGCTACAAAACTGACAAGACAGATGATTACTGATTTTGGAATGAGTGATAAACTGGGTCCGGTTGCTTTTAAGGGTGAACAGGATGAAATATTTTTAGGCAACCAGCTTATTTCAAGACCACATTATAGTGATAAAATAGCTTCAATGATTGATGATGAAGTTCATCAGATTATTGAAAACTGTTTTAATGAAGCTAAAGAGCTTTTAATTAAAAACAATGCAATATTAAAAGAACTTTCAGAAAAGTTAATTGAAAAAGAAACTTTAAATAAGGAAGAAGTTGTTGAAATTCTTGGAAAACTCAATATTAATAAATCTGAAGGTTTCAAAACTAATGAAATTAATGATGAAAAGCCTAAAAAAGCAAGAAAATCTCCAAAAACTTCAGTAGTTGAACCTGCAACTAATGCAAATGAAACTGGTGCAGGAGATGAAGAAAATAGAATTTAATTTTGTAGAAATAAGGTTTAATTGGATAAGAAATTAATTGAAGAAGGTGTAAGGTTAATTTTAAAGGGAATTGGTGAAGACCTTAATAGGGAAGGTCTTATAGATACTCCAAGAAGGGTTGCTGATATGTATGAGGAAATATTTTCCGGCATAAATCAGAACCCCTCTGAAGTAATAAGTTCAATGTTTGATGAAAATCATGATGAGATTATTGTAATTAAAGATATACCTTTTTATTCTGTTTGCGAACATCATCTGCTTCCTTTTATAGGTAAAGCTCATGTTGCATACATCCCTAATATTAAGGGTGAGATAGCTGGTTTATCAAAAATAACAAGACTTGTTGATGTTGTTGCAAAAAGACCTCAAGTTCAGGAAAGGTTGACTACTATAGTAGCTGATATGCTTGAATCCAAGCTACAGGCAAGAGCAGTTCTGGTAATTGTGGAAGCAGAACATCTTTGTATGAGCATGAGAGGTGTAAAAAAGCCAAGAACTATTACTATAACATCTGCTTTAAGAGGACTATTTAGAAGAAATGCTGCTTCAAGAGCTGAAGCATTTGCGTTAATAAAAGATAATAGATAAGTAGTTAATAATTAGAAAATAAGAAATAAAAGACAAGCATAAATTAAAGAGAAGCAGACATCAAACCTGGTACCAGTAATAATGTGGTTAATTATTGATAATAAGAAATGAGTAATAAATTAATAATAAATTAATTGTAATAAATTATAAATTATTCCAATAATTCTGAAGTTAAAATAAGTTACATTAAGTTATAGCTGCCTTAATTAAAATAATTTTTAAATTTTTTAAATACTAATTATATTAACTGATTTAGCTAATAATTTTTTAAAAGATTATAAAAAAAATGAATTATAAGATAAGACAGATATTTATAAATAATAAATCGGATGCATTTAATGAATTTATAAAAATAGGTGCAACACCTCCTGGTGCAGAAATAATGTCAGAAAAAATCATAAATATTGCTATTAAAGTGGATGATATTGATAATAGAGCAGCAAACATTTTAAAGCAGGAAATGCTGGTAAGGAATGGGGATGTTGTAACTTCGAGGGAAGCACTATACTCTTCAGGAAGTAAGTCAGATGTAATTATTTTCGGGACGAAAAAAAATATCAGAAGTATGGTTGAAAAAATAAAGCTGCAGCCATTTGGATTAAAAAATTTATCTTTAGAACTTGAAGAATTTTTAAATAAACTTGAAAAAGATGAAGCAAATAATATTTTAAGAATTGCTAAAAAAGAATTTAATATTAAAAAACAAACAGTAATAATGGGAATTGTAAATGTAACTCCTGATTCTTTTTTTGACGGAGGAGAATATTTTAAGCTTGAAGATGCATATAAAAGAGTTGATAAAATTGTTGGGGAAGGTGCTGATATTATTGATGTTGGTGGTATGTCGACAAGACCTGGTTCAAAACCGGTAAGCCTTGAAGATGAGCTTGAAAGAACAATTCCTGTAGTGCGCTATATTAAAAAAAATTACGATATATCAGTTTCGATTGATACTTACAGAAGCCAGGTAGCCAGTGAAGCAATACAAGCAGGTGCTGAAATTGTAAATGATATAAGCGGACTTAATTTTGATAAAGATTTAAAAAAGATTATAGCAGATTCCGGTTCTTATTTAGTTTTGATGCACATGCAGGGTAACCCGCAAAATATGCAGGAAAACCCTTCATATAAAGATGTAACTGGTGAAATTTATAATTTTTTTAATAATCAGATTCTTCTTGCTTTAGAAGCCGGGATAAAATCAGAAAATATAATCATTGATCCGGGATTAGGTTTTGGAAAAACTCTTGAGCATAACTTTATAATCATAAAAAAATTAGCTGATTTTAAATCTCTTGGCTATCCTATTTTAATTGGGGCTTCAAGAAAATCTTTTACAGGAGCATTATTAAATTTGCCCCCAAATGAAAGGTTAGAGAGCAGTCTTGCAGCAGCAACTATTTGTGTTTTAAATGGTGCAAGTATTTTAAGAGTGCATGACGTGAAAGAAACAATAAAAGCTATTAGTCTTGTGAAGGCAATTCAAAATGTTTAAAATATTTATTAAAAATTTAAGCTTATATGGTTATCATGGAGTAAAACCTGAAGAAAAAGAAGAAGGACAGTATTTTGTTTTTAATGTTGGAATAATAATAAATAAAGGTAGCTTTAACGGGATTGATAATTTATCTGAAACGGTAAATTATTCTGAAGTTATAAAAATAATAAAAGAAATTAATTCCAGTAACAAATTTAATTTGCTTGAAACCTTAGCAGAGAAAATTTGTTATAAAATTTTTGAGTTATCCTCTTTAATTAGCAAGGTAAAAGTTAAAGTAGAAAAAATAAATCCGCCTATAGATGAAAAGCTTGATAGTGTTGGTGTCTCTTTTAACTTAACATTAAATAAATTTAATCAAAAGTCTCAAAAATCTGAAAATTACAGAATCATATATCTTTCAATTGGCACAAATAAAGGAAATAAGCTAGAAAATATTAAAAAAGCATTAAAAATGATAAATGAATCCGCTGTTTTTGAAATTTTAAAAGTTTCATCTATATATGAAACTGAACCCATGTACTATAAAGAACAGGAAAATTTTTATAATATTGTTATAAAAACTGCAATTAAAAATTCAATTAATCCTTTTGTGATTCTTGGAAATATTAAGAATATTGAATTTGAAATGGGAAGAGAAAATCAGATTATAAAAAACGGTCCAAGAATAATCGATATTGATATTTTATTTATTGAGGGATTAAATATAGATTCAGATATTTTAAAAATTCCTCACCCGAAATTATCTGAAAGAAATTTTGTTTTAATTCCTTTATCAGAAATAGCTCCAGATTTTAAGATAAATGATATGGATATTAATGAATATATAAAAATAAAAAACTTTTCTGATAAGGTAATAAAAATAAACCACATGCTCTAAATGTAATTTATTAGCTACTTTTAAAACCTCTGCCAGAAGAAGCTGTGTTACGACATGTTATAGATGTAATTTATTAGCTACCTCTTATTTCCACTTTAATATTTTTTTATAAAAAATTTTTTTAAAAATTTCTATTATTTTTGTTGCTATCATAATTGTTAAGTGCTAATATAAATAAGTGTTATTTTTTTTAAAAAAGTAACACTTTTAGCTAAAATAACTTAAGAAAGGATTGTGAATGCATATTCCAGATGGCTTTATTGATTTGAAAACTGCTGCAGGTACAGGAATATTTTCTTTATCAGGATTTATTGTAGCAATAATTAAGGTGAAGCAATTTTTCAGGGCAAGAGTAGTTGTAGTTATGGGTGTTTTTGCAGCTTTAGTTTTTGCAGCACAAATGATTAATTTTACAATAATTGGAGGAACTTCCGGACATTTATTAGGTGCAGCATTAGTTTCTATTATTTTAGGACCTTATGCTGGTGGAATTATCATAACAATTGTTTTAATAGTGCAGGCTTTTGCATTTGGAGATGGCGGTATTACTGCACTTGGAGCAAATGTTTTTAATATGGCAATAGTAGGCGTTATAAGTGCTTATATGATATATAAACTTATTACAAGGTTTTCGAAGTCACGTGCTGTTTTTTATACTGCTGTAGCTTTTTCTTCATGGTTTTCTGTAGTAGTTGCTGCAACTTTTTGCAGCTTTGAACTTGCAATTTCAGGTACTTATTCTCTTGGTATTACTCTGGGATCCATGGTTCCCATCCATATGTTAATCGGAGTTGGTGAAGCAATTATAACCACTCTGGTAATTGCATTTATTGATAAAGTTAAGCCGGATATTATACTTACAAGAAATTGGGATAAACCTGCTTTAATAGAAGCTAAAGAAAATAATAAGTAAAATAAGATAAATATTATAGTCAAATAATAAATAAAAAATATAAAAGATAATTAATAAATTTATTAATAGAATCACAACAGCATTTATATTAAAAAATAAAAGATCATTATAAATATATTTTAATAAATTAATTAAAACTAAAACAAAGTAAAAAAATAATTAAAGTAAAGAGAGTTACTATGAAAATGAAAGATAAAATATTTATTATAATTATTGCAATAGCAGCGATTTTTGTTGGTTTGTTTTTATCCCCTTTAGCATCAAAGTATCCTGATGGGCTTGAAAAAGTAGCAGATAAACTAGGTTTTGCAGATAAAGCAGCAAATCTTGTAAATATTAAATTTATAATACCGGATTATTCATTTCCTGGTATAAAAAGCACTTTCTGGCAAACTTCTCTTGCTGGATTTTTTGGAGTTTTAATTATTTTTGTAGTTTTTGCTTTAATTTATGTAATAACTTTTTTGATAAATAAAAATAAAAATTTAAAAAATAAGCATTAAATAAATTAAAAAAGATACGAAAATAAAAATACGAAAATACTTTATTAAACATTTCACATGCTGATTAATTTCATTTTAATGATTTATTTTGTTTTATAAGATTAAAAAATTAAAAATTTAAAAACAAGTTTTTTTATGAATTTTTATTAAAAACATAATATTTTTATGAAAGATATAATAGATATAAGAGTAAAATTAATTATTACAATAGTTACTATTTTTTTTATAGTAAGTGTTGGTAAAGCCAGCTATAATATTTTTTGTTTTTATTTTGTTTTAGCTATTATTATTTCTATTTTATTTAAACCTGATTTTTTAAAATTTGTAAAAAGACTTTTTAAGTTGTTTTTAATTCCTTTTTTTCTTTCAATTTTTATACCTTTTGCCAGCAAGGGTATTATATTATATGAAATTAATTTAAATTTTATTAAAATTCATATAACAGATAATGGGTTGATAACTTTTTATTCAGTGTTAATTAAATCTTTTTTGTCTTTATTTCTTCTTTGTGCACTAATTACTTCAACTGATGAAAGAGAAATTTTCTGGGGTTTAAGAAAACTTTATGTTCCTAAGATAGTTGTCTCAATAATATTTCTGATGTATAGATATCTTTTTTTGTTTAAAGACGAATTTGAAATAGGTAAAAGAGCAATTAATTCCAGAATGTTTAAGAAATCAGGTTTTATTGCAGACAAAAAAACAGCTTATCTTATTGGTAATTTGTTTATTAGAACTTTTACAAGAGCAGAAAATATTTTTATGGCTATGCAATCAAGAGGTTTTGATGGAAGTTTTTATTCTTTAGCTGAAAATCAAAAAATCAGCTTGGCTGGAATTGCAGTAATCGTATCTTTATTATTTTTCGATATTCTGATAAGAATTATTAGCTTTATTAATTTCCCTTTTATAAAACATTTTCTATTGTTATAATCTTATTTATTAAAAAATTATTTTAATTTTTAATAAATAATAATTCATTACTAAATCAAGGATTACAATTGGAAGAAAATTTTAATTTTATTACTGAAGCTATTAAAGTTGAAAATTTCAGCTTTAGATATATGCAGGCAAAAAGACAGAATTATCATATCCTGTCTTATAAAGAAGTTTTAAAAAATATAAATTTTACTGTTAATGTTGGTGAAAAAATATCTATTATCGGACCAAATGGAGCTGGTAAATCAACCTTATTATTAAATATTGCCGGGCTTATGGAAGAATACTTGAAAGAAAACAAAAACAATTCCGGTGGTGGTAATATTTATATTTTTGGTAAGCAAATGAATTTAAAAAATATTTATGATATTAGAGAAAATATAGGATTTGTTTTTCAAAATCCTGATGATCAGCTTTTTTCAACTTCGGTATTTGAAGATGTTGCATTCGGTCTTGTTAATTTTCTTAAAAAAAATAATGATTTAAGAGCAAGTAATATGCAATATATTAAAGATACTGTTATTGAAACATTAAACAAAGTAAATTTAAAAAATAAAGAAGACGAGATTCCTCATTTTTTAAGCTTCGGTGAAAAAAAATTAGCTGCTCTTGCTACCGCTTTATCTTATAATCCAAAAATATTAATTTTGGATGAACCGTCCAGTAATCTTGATCCGAAAAACAGAGAGAATTTTATTAATTTAATAAAGTCATTAAACAAAACAATGATTATTTCAACTCATGATATGGATTTGGCTTATGAATTTTCAGAAAGATGTATAATATTAAATAATGGTGAAATTGTTTATGATGGAATAACAAAAGAAATTTTAAAAAATAAAGAATTTCTTCTTGAAAATGGACTTGATCTTCCTCTTTCTTTTAGAAGTTATGTTAATGTTTAAAAGCTGTCTCTTTTTATTTTTTTAGATTAATTTATAATAACTCATAATTACTTATTTAATGCTGAATAATTGGAAAAAATTAAAAATATTTAAAGAATTTAAGCTAAAATTTTAATGATTTTTCCAAAATGTTGATTTATTCATCAGAAACTACTTTTATTAGTATTAATTTATTTGTACTATCTAAGCTTGGTGTTTACAGTTTTTATAATAAAAGTAAAGAGATAACAAATATTTTAAAAAATATAATTTTTTTATATGTTACATAAACCTTAATATTAATCTTATTTTAGTTATATTTGTAACATTTATTAAATAAATTTTTTAATTTTATTATATTATCTAAAAGCCATTAAATATAAACTGTAAACAGTTCTTTTAGATAGTACAATTTATTTTAATTTATTTAATTTGACAAATTAATTGTTTATCGGTTTTTATTAATTATTTTTGTTAATTTTTTTATAAAATAGGAGACTAAAATGCTTTTAGCAATTGATGTTGGTAATACTCATACTGTTATAGGCTTATTTGAAGATGATGATATTTTAGCAACATGGAGGCTGGGGACTCCAAAATACAGGTATGAAACGGCAGATGAGATAGGATCAATACTATTAAATTTTCTTAATAATTCAGGCTACGATGCTTTAAGCGTGGAGGAGATAGCAATTTCAAGTGTTGTACCAAGAATGCTTGAAGAAATAAAGAAAATGAGTATGAAATATTTTAAGTGTGAGCCGTTTATAATTAACAGTTCTGTTAAAACAGGATTAAAAATAATATATGATTATCCGATGGAGGTTGGTTCTGACAGGATAGCAAACTCTATTGCAGCAAAAAAACTTTATGGGTTTCCTGCCATAGTAGCAGATTTTGGAACAGCTACAACATTTGATATTGTATCAGATGAGGGAAATTATATTGGAGGAGTAATTACACCTGGTATTGAAATATCATCTGAAGCTCTTTTTAAGTATGCAGCAAAGCTTTCAAAAGTTGATTTAAGCTGGCCCGAAAAAATAATTGGTAAAAATACTTATGATGGATTACGTTCCGGGATATTATTTGGTTTTCTTGGTCAGGTTGATTATATAATTGAAAAAATAATTGAAGAAGAAAAAAATGGTAAAGAAGATTTTAACCCATTAATTATTGGAACAGGTGGATTGTCTTATTTGCTAAAAAATAAAAGTAAATATATAAAAATATTTGATGATGATTTAACTCTTAAAGGAATAAAAATATTAAATGATATGAATAAGATTAAAAAAGAAGATAAATGCTGATTATTTTAATTAATATAAATTATGAATAATGGATTATGAAAAGAAAGAATTAGAAAAACTTATATTTAAATTTAAAGAAATAAATAAGCTTTTATTTCTAGAATTATCAGATTTTTATGATATAAATTTTAAAGATGAAAATTCAGATATTGTTGATGATGTTGATGGGGATTTTTCAAAAATAAAATTCAATTCTTTTAAAATTTCTTCAGTTAATATAAATAATCCTGTTATAGCTGCTCCAATGGCTGGTATTAGTGATAATACTTACAGGATTTTTGCAAAATATCCTGGTTGCTCACTCACATTTTCAGAAATGGTAACTAGCTATGGATTAATATATAACCATGCAAAATCTTTTGAAATTACAAAACTAACTGATTATGAAAAACCATGTGCAATTCAGATTTTTGGAAATGATGCGAATGTAATTGCAGAAGCTGCAAGTTTAATCGAAGAAAATGCGGATATAATCGACATAAATATGGGATGCCCTGTTCCAAAAGTGTTAAAAACAAAAAGTGGAGGGTATTTATTAAATGAACCCGAAACTATTGGTAAAATTATAAAAAAAGTTAAGAGAAAGATAAAAAAACCGGTAACAGTTAAATTAAGAATTGGATGGGATGAAAACAAAATTAATATACTTGGAATTGCAAAAATTGCAGAAGGCGAGGGAGTTGACGCAATATCAGTTCATGGCAGAACGGTAAAGCAGGGTTATTCGGGAAAAGCTGATTATGAATATATTAAAAAGGTAAAAAGCATTGTTAATATTCCTGTTATAGCAAGTGGAGATATTGATAATTTAAATAAAGCAAAATGGGTTATGGAATATACAGGGTGTGATGGCTTGATGATAGGAAGAGCAGCAAGAGGAAACCCATGGATTTTTCTGCAGTTACTTTTAGGGCTATTGGTCTCAAACAATAATTTAAATATTAAGAATTATAATGTTAAAAAAAATATTATTTTAAAGAAAAATCAGTATACTTTACTTAAATTTGCTAATAGTGGTGAGGCAAATGATTTTACTAATGGCAGTGAGGCTAATGATAGCTTAGTAAATTTAAGGTTTTTAATAAGTAATAATTTAAAGGCAGATTACATGCTTTTATATCTTAAATTTTTAATTCTTTTTAAAGGCGAGGGAAAAGCTGTAAAAGAATTCAGAAAAATTTTGGGATGGGCTTTTAAAGGCAAAAAGGATATTTCAAGTATTAAGCATGAGTTCTTTAAAATAAATACTTTTGAAGATGCTGCAAAAATTTTAAAAAACTTGAAATGTTCATAAATTTAAAGTTCATAAAGCGAAAGTAATTTTAATATTTTAAATTTGGCTTATAATTTAAAGTGCTTACAGGTTAAAATAAAAAAATAATTGTATTGAAATTTAAATATAGTTAAAATTATTATTTTATCTTAATATTAATAAGTATTGTTTTTATTATATAAATATCTTAATAGTTTAATAGTCAGATATATATTATTTGTAATATATTATTTATTATCTGATTTTTTATCGGATGATTATCGGGATGTAGCGCAGCTTGGTTTAGCGCGCAGCGTTCGGGACGCTGAGGTCGAGAGTTCAAATCTCTCCATCCCGACCATACAAAACATTGCGAATTTTCAGGATAATAGGTTTGATTGCTCGAACTGTTTTCGATAGAAAGCAAGCGGGATGTATAATTTATTTACATTACTCTTGACTATATTTTAAGGGCGACAAAGAAAGCGAAGATCATGAAAGAATTAAAGAATACCTGAGAAATTTTTCCTGACTTCACCCACCACACAATTTGAGATCCTACTGTCCGAAAAAATGCTCCGGGATTTTCTGCAGGCAGACAAAAAGGAATGGGATTGGGGGAAGGAATTTTGCCTTCCTGTTTCGCTCAGCAAGAGCGACGGAGCAGGTTTATACTTGTCAGAGCACAGAGGTTGTAGTTCAGAAAAAGTTCGAGCTTCGCTCAGAAATTGCGACTAAGTTGAATATTGCAAATTTTAAATAAAAAAGATTTATTATAAACTTGATATTTATAAAGGATTTAAGATAAAGTTTATTATAGAAATTGGAAAAATTAAATGAAGCTTTATAAAAAAATTATTACTAATCCTAACAACGATAATAGTGATGATGCTTTGAATTATGATATCGGCAATAATGATGCTAAAAATAACAATATTAGTGATAATTCCAACAAAAATATTTATGGGTATAATAATAAAAATGATAAATATGATGATAATGATGAATATAAATTAATTTGCAGTGAATTATTATTTGCGAATAATTTTTTCAGCAGGCTTTTTGGTCTTATATTTAAAAACTTAAAGAATAATCAGGGATTTGTAATTGAAAATTGCAACAGCATTCATACATTCTGGATGAGATATAAGATTGATTTAATATTTC
>JAMDEN010000039.1 GCA_023487035.1 Actinomycetota bacterium | reverse complement strand
TGCCAATAAATACCATTTTAACATCAGATCTGTGACGCACAATCTCCCACATTGCTTTTATTGCTGTTAAAGGATCAAGCCAATTCCAGATTCCCCCACCCCATAATACAATTTTATCTTCAGCTTTTATCTTTGGAAAAACTGTTCTAATCATTTCTCTATTATGTTCAGGCGAATCAGCAGGAATACCAAAAGGAACAACATCAATTAAACTTCTAAATGAATTGTCGTTATCATAATTATAAGGATTGACTCTTCCAAGTGATGAAAGCATTCCAATCCAGTAATCTCTTTGTTTTTCGCTTGCACAAATAAAAAAATCACCAATTGAAAGCTGCATGTTCAGTAAATTTAAATTATTCTTATCAATCCTTATTCTTTCAGCAATATTATCATTTCTATACATTTCAAGACTTTCAAGGTTAAAAGGATTATATAAATCAACTATTATCTTACCTTTGAAATTTCTTAAAAACGGGAAGTAATATAGCAAATGACCTTGAATTAAAATAATCTCAACATTTTCCAGGCCCTTTTGAAGAGTTTTAAAATTTCCAAATTCATAAGAAAAAGTTCTAAAACCTGAAGTATCTATATCAATCTTATTTGGAGAAGCTAAAGTAACATCACAATAATTTGAAAGTATCTTTGCCAGTTCATAAAACCTTATGCCTGGACCCGCCATATTATGCCCGATAAAATCATAACTAATAATTAAAATTTTTTTTCTTCCATTTAAATCTTCGGAAATTTCTGCTCTTTCCATAAAAGCTCCTATTATTAAAATTTAATTTTTTTAAATTTTTATTATCTGGTTTTAATTCTTATAGCTTTAATTAGCACTTTAATTAGATTAATTATATTTAAATATTATGTAATTTGCTATTTTATTGTGAGCTAATTTAATTTATAACTTTTATTTTTATAAAAAGTTTATAAAGTTTTTTTAAACATACTGATTTTTATAAAATTTTTAATTTTTATTATCATGTAATAATGGCAAAAAAGCCAGTTAATTAAATATGCTTTTACAAGCGGCAGTATTTGATTTTTATCTGCTTCTGATTTTAACCATAAAACTTCACTTTTAAAAAATATTTTTAAAATATTTATAAAGCTTGAATTAATAATTGCACATCTAATTCTATTTTTATGATAAAAATAATAAAAGTTAGTAGAAAATTTTCCTGAAGAAGCTCCTTCAAAATGCCATGCAAAAGCTAAAGGGTTTACAACAATATTAAGATTTAATCTTTTTAATTTAAGACAGTAATCAAGTTCTTCAAAATAAGCTGGTTTATATCCAGTATCAAAGCCACCAAGTTTTTTAAACAAATTCATTTTAGTTATAAAGAGAGCTCCAGTAACATAATCAGCATTTATAAGATTTTCTTCGTTTGTCAAACTCAAGTTTTCTTTTTTTATTATTTTTTTTACATCTACATTTATATTATTTTTTATATGGCTTGTTATAAAATTAAATTTTATTTTTCCGCCAAGATGAGAAATTTTATTTGAATTATAATCAAGTATCATACCACCAGCAGCACCAATATAATTAGAAATATAATTAATTGGATCTTCAGTGTTTGAATTTTCTTTACCAGTTTTATCTGATCTTTCTAAATTAAATGTAAAAATTAAATTATTAATTGCATCCTCATCTAAAACCATATCAGGATTAATTAAAACAAGATATTTAAAACCATCTGAAGTTAATTTATTTTTTTTTGAAAAATAATTAAAAACTCCATAATTTACTGCTCCTGAAAATCCGAGGTTTTTTTTCAAGCAAATTAATTTAAAATTTGATGAAGAAATTCTGCTTTCTGCATTTTTATATTGTTTAATTGTACTAACTGTTGAATCAGTAGAATTATTATCAATAACAAGTAAAAAATAATTTTTAAAATTTTGGTTTGCTATAGAAAATAAACATTTTTCTATAAATTTTTCACTATTATAGGTAACAATTATAATTAATACTTTATTATTACCATTATTATTACTATTATTATTTTCCATTTTAGTATATTTAATTCAATTAATCTCTGCTGAAAAACTGGTAAAAATTCAGTAATTTTAAAAATTTTAACTTAGTAATATTAACAATCTTAAAAAACACTAAAAATAACTGTTTTATTTAGTATAAACTAATTTATTTTCTTTTTAATTTTCTTTCTAAAATCTTATAATATCCATACAATTTATGTATAAAATTTTTTTTAACAAGATTTTCAAGTTCAGCAATTCTTTCATCTTTATCTGTTATCATTTTTCTCTGATTTTTTAGAATAATGTCACAGTTTTTTAAGGCTTCTTCCTTGTCAAAGAAAATTTTTTTACTTTTAAATTTATCAGGTGCAAAAAATGGATTTTGTGCCCATTCAATTAAACTTTTTGAAGTTTGGTTAAAAGTAAAATGATTTTTACAGTATTCCTTAGCTTTTTGTGCAGTTTTTTTAACTTCATCCTTATGTTGAGATAAATAAATAAGTTTATCTTCAAGATCAGCATAATCATATGCTTTAAAAGTATAGCCGATTTTTTCATTACGAATTATTTCAGTAAGTTCACAAACATTTGAAGATAAAACGCAAAGCCCTGCGCGCATCCAGTCAAGAATTCTGTTTTTACTGCCAAGTTTTACTTCATAAATATCCTTGTCAATATTAACACCTATATCAGCTTCAAAAAAATAATTCGGGACATCACTGCCATTAATCCAGCCTTTCATTATAAAATTTTCCTTAAAATTCCCGTTATTAATTAAATTTATAAAATGAGGATATGTTTTAACATCTTGCTCAGGAATTTCTCCTCCCGTTGAAACAAATTTGATTTGAGGATTTTTGCTCATTGCAGCTATTAAACCTGCATAAAGAGTATCTACATCTGTCCATGTATTATAGCCGCCTGTCCACAAAACAATAAAATCATCTTCATTAATATTATTTAAACCCCTTAATACATTTTTTTCATGAATAAAATCTTCATCAGGTATTCCGCATGGAATGACTTTTGAAAATTCATAACCTGAAGTATACATGTTAAGCCTGCCAACTGCCCCTAACTCTCCTATTAAAGCATAGGATTGCCTTTGTGAAACACATGAAAAAATATCTGCCATTGTTAATATATTAAATTCGCTATTCCAGTAATGAAAAAGACAATCATCTGAATTATCCATAAAAGCTCTTGCTTGTGCTTCAGCCATTACGTGGCCAAATAAATCAGCCCAAAACGGAACCTGCTTTTCTTCTGGAAGGTTTGCAAGTAATTTAGAAGCAATATATGAAGGATAAAACGTGCAGCCAGCAATACAATCAGGCTTAAAAAAATTAAATATTTTTTCAGAAATTAAAATATTTTCAAAATCATCATTACTAAGTATGTTATAAGTGAAATTATAGTTTTTAAAAGTAATTTCTTTATCTAAAATTGATTTAAAATCTTTTTCAAATGCTGAAGGGATAGCATAACTTATAAGGCATATTTCGTGACCTTTTTCAAGTAACGGCAAAATAAACTGCCAGGTTCTGATACCTGTACCATAAGCTTTTTTCTCATTCTCAAATGGCAGAGGGCTCATGCCAAATATTAAAATTTTGCTCATTAATATTTTTTGCTCATTAATATTTCTTGATAATTTTATATTATTAAAATATTATTTAGAATTTTGATATCATTTGTTTTAAATTTGCCTTAATTTTTTCTTTATTATATATTTACTGCAAAACTAATTGCAAATTTTAAAAAATTAATAATTTATTATTATCAGTATTATAAGTTATTATTGGCATTATAAGCATTATTAAATATTAAAAAATTAATATAAAAAATTTTTAAAAAGTAATTTAAAAAATATTAGTATAAAAAATATTAACATAATAATATTGATAACGTGAGATAGCGTGAGATTAATATAAAATCATATAAAAATGAGAACAACAACAATTATAGTAATTTTACTTTTTTTATTTGCTTCAATATTTCTTGCTTTGTTTGCTTTGCATTTAAAGAAAGATACATCTAAACCCGGGATCAATACGAATACAAGCTCAACTGTTTTATCTGATGAAAGTTCAATTTCCACAACATCTGAATTAGAATCAAGTGAAAACTCTGAAAGTAGCAACATTTCAACTACAACTATTGTTGAAGATAAAACTAACCAGATTGAAAAAATAGAAATTTATCTTGATGGAACAAAAGATAATGGCGGAATATTTCTTGGTGAAGCACAATACGGACTGGCTTCACCTGAAACAGCCCGATTATATGGAGAAAGATTTGCAAATTCAGGATATAGTCTTTCATGGACAAATAATTCTTATAATTTTACTCAAGGTTCAGTTCATAGTATCTATATTTATGTTTTTATTCCCAAATACGGATGGGACTATTTAAAACAAACTGTTATAATTCCCGGCGAAATTCCTGTGTCTTCAAATATTAAATTTATAATTGATACACCTTCAAATGGCAGCACTATTGATAAAGATACAAATATTGGAGGCTGGGCTGTTAATAGTGCTATTACTGATAGCCCTGGAATTTCAAGTATTGAATTTTTTATTGACGGCCCTAAGGGATTTGGCAAACAAATTGGTTCTGCTTCACTTGGAGCTCCAAGACCTGATGTTGCCCAAGCCTTAAATAACGCTGCTTATGCAAATTGTGGTTTTAATTTTCTTTTGTCTGCAAAATTATTTGAGCCTGGAACAGAACATATAATTTATGCTTATGCAACGTCAATAACAGGAGAATCACAATATATTCCATTAAATATTAAGATTGCGGGTCAGAAAAAAGCAGAAAACTCGATAATTTTTGCTGAAAATAATTTTGCAACAGAAATAAGTAAAGGAACTGTGGAAATCAAGGGATGGGCAGTTTCAAAAGATTTATTTAAAGAAAATATTGCAGTTGCTCCCAAAAAAGATTTTACTGTTAAAAAAATTGTCTTTACTTCATTAAAAAGTGGTAATGAAGATATTTTTTCAATGAATATTGACGGCTCTGATCTTAAGCAATTAACTGATAATCCTGCAAATGATATGTATCCTCAAATCAGCCCTGATGGTAAAAAAATACTTTATACATCAGATATTAACGGTACATGGCAAATTATGATAATGAATGCTGATGGAACTGATAAAAAGCAGATAACAAACAGCAGATACAGAAGCGGTTATCCAGCAATGTCTTTTGACGGAAAATATATTTTTTATGAAGTTTTTATGGATAACAACTGGGAATTATTTAAAATAAATACTGATGGCAGTAATCCCGTAAGACTTACTTTTAACCCTGGAGCAGATGACTGGCATCCTGTTGCCCATCCATTTGAATTTAAAATTTTATTTGAATCAGGTTCTATTGGTTCTGAAGATATTTACTTTATGAATTTCGATGGTTCAAACATAACTGAAATTTCTGATTATGCAATAAGAAAAAGAACACCCTGTATTTCAAATGACGGAAATTATATTGCTTTTGCCGGTTTTGAACAAAATAAATCTTCAATTTTTTTAATGAATTCTGATGGCTCTAATATTAAAAGACTGACAGATAACCATGGCTTTGATACTCATCCGTCAATTTCACCGGATAATGCACTTATTACATTTGACAGCGATTTTACTGGAAATTCTGAAATATATATTATGAATTTTGATGGTTCCAATTTAATTAAGCTAACTGATATTCCTGGTGATGACTGGGGTCCGGTTTTTCTTTATCAATAGTAAAAAATAAAATTATAATTAGTTTCTGGTGAATAATTGATTAAACGGGCTAAATTTAGAAAATTTTAAGCTTAATTTAAACAAATAACTTACTAAAACATGAGTTATTCACTAAGAATTAATTAGTAATTTCCTTATATATTTATCTTTATCTGATTTCATAGCTATTTGTAATTTTTATATGTTTACTTTTTTTAAAACTTAATTTTATGCTTGTTCCAGCAATAATCCCTGTAAGTAATGCCCAAATATAATCTCTTGAAAAAATATAAAATACAAGCTCTGATAATTTCTTATTTGCGCCAAAAAATTTAACAATAATAAAATTAGTAATTTGTCCACCTGATAATAAAAGCATTATAAATGGAACTGCAGCAAGTATAAAAAATAATTTATAATCAAAAGTACTTTTATTTCCATCAAATCCTCTTAGTATAGATATTATAAGCCCTACAGAAAAACCAACAGCAATTAAAAACAGAATCTTTACAAAACTTATTAAAGCTGAAGGCAATATCAAAGAAGGTAAATTCTCTAAAATATAATCAAAATAAGAATATATTATGAAATATAAAATTGTGTTTAAAATGGAAAATATTATTAAAAATTTCTTCAAATTAAATCTTCCTTATTTTTTTATTTTTTATAAGATTATTTCTTATTATTTCAGCTTAGCTTATATACTGCTAATCCGCAAATTATTAAAAAATTTACTGCAGTAAATTTTATTGTAATCTTAGTAAAGCAGCATAATCACTTGCTTTTATATCATTTGTAAGCGGAACTCTCGGTAAATTATATAAATTAATATTATTTATATCAAGAACCCCTCCGTTATATCTGACAGCACCTGCATATCCTATTTGCGGTAAAAGTGAAATAAGCTCTCCTGTAACACCATCGTGTGGCCATGCAACAAATATACAGGGTTTTTTTAAGTGAGCTTCAATATCAGCTTTTGATTGCATTAATTCATTTTTTGCAGATTCAAGGCTCATTTTATTTAAATAGCTGTGAGTAACTCCATGAGAGCTGAACTCAATACCATAATTTGCCATTGCTAAAATTTCAGGCCAGATAAGCATAGGTCTTGTAACTACTGCTTTCTCATTTTTATCAAAATCATTTAATCTTCTATCTGCTTCTGAATTGCCAATATAACCATCTATTAAAAACACCGTCATTTTATAACCATATTTCTTTAATATAGGGAAAGCATTTATGTATATGCTTTGATAACCATCATCACTTGTAAGAATTATCGGTTTTTCAGGAAGAGCTTTACCAAATGCAATATAATTTCTTAAATCATTAAGAGTTATAGTCTGATATCCTAAAGCCTTTAAAGTGCCGCAAAGATAATCAAAATTTTCATTGCTTGTTTCCCATCTTCCTGCAGCAAAAGGTTCTATACCATGAAGACAAACTATTGGGATACTTGAACCTGTGAATGGCTTTGAATAATAAATTTTTATAGAATTTGAACTGATATTAAAATCATTTTCAAGATTATCTGCCTTAATTAACATTTTAATTGATGTAACAGTATCCTTGGAAATATTATCTGAAACTTGGAGTTGGGTATTTATGTTAACTGAAGATCCAGGCTTAATCCCATCAAAATGCCAATTACTTTCACCTGTATAGGTTTTTATAATATCAGGTAAAACAAGACTTACTGAAACATTTTTTGCAGAGATATCTCCATTATTTGTTATAACTGCATTAACATTTAAAATATCCCCGCTGTAAGTATCTCCGCCATTATTATCTGATAAGGATATTTTTGTCTTGCTGAAATCCGGCAGTAATTCAATTTTAGCTTTCAAATCAGCTTCTTTTATTATTTGCTTATTTTCATAATTTATAATTAATTGGGGATTTAAAATATAATCATTTTCAATATCATCATTTGCAACTATGGAAAATTTTAATGTTTTGTTTCCGGAAGTATGTATTTCAGGCACTGTAATATTTATTTCCCCATTTTTAATTTCAATTTCATCTGATGGTTGAGCTAATTTAAATTTTTCCAGATTTTTAATCTTTATATTTACATTTTTTGCATTCATGTTTCCGCTATTAAAAACAAAAACAAATAAATCAATAACGTCCTTTTTATTTGCTTTTAAATTTCCGTCCTTATCTTTAATATTTTCTAAGGTAGATAATTTTATAACTGAAGTAGTAAAATCAGGTTTTGAAGAAATAATAATTTTTTGATTTATTGTCGGGATATCCTTAGTCAGATTTGTCTTTAGATTTAAAAATTTACTTTCTTTATAATAATCAAATCTTACCTTAGGACTTTCAATAAATAATCCGTTAATTAAAGGAAAAGCAGTTTCAAAGCTAATTTTTATCTGTCCGGTACCTCCACTTTCAAGCTTTCCAATATTAAATTCAACTAAGTTATTTCCCTTGTCTAAAACATATTCATACTTAGTTTGAACATCTTCAGTAAATTTAAGATGATTAGGAATTTTCACAGTAATTTTAAAATCATCTACAGTAAGTGCGCCATCGTTTTTAAAATTTATCTCAAATTTTGCTTTTTCTCCAGGTGCTAATTTTAAGTTATTATCAGATATGTCGGAATTAATTAATTTTATATTATTATTTTGTTCATTAGCAAAATTATCTTCATAATAAATTTTAGTCTGATAAGCATATTCTTTAACCCCATTATAATATCTGATTCCGGCAAAAATGCCTGCTGCAAGAACTATTAAAAATATTATTATAATAATTATGTTTTTTTTCTTCTTATCCACTTTAACTTATTGAAGTTTGCTTTTTATTTAAAGTTAATTATTATTTTAATTATTAAACATTTATTTTCTAAGCATGTATTTTAATTAAGTCTTTAATTAAATAATTTTTTATTAACTTAATATTTGCCTGTTATTAACTATTTTTGGAAGCATCTCCAATTTCGTGATAGTAATAAAAGTAAAACTTAAGGACCAGGATGGGTTATTTCGAAAACACGTAAGCTTTTTCCCGGCGAGAAAAAGCTTACTTAAGTTTCAGGCTTCGCTCTCCTCTTTGAAGAGGAACCATGCCCGCTTCGCCTTCAAATGATTTTCTAAAGTAACCCATCCTGTCCTAATAATTAATTTTTTATCACGAAATTGGAGATGCCAACACTATTTTTTACAGATACTCATTTTTTTCTTTTTTTATTTTTCTAAAAAAAATTGTAATAATTTATTATAAAATTTCTTATAATTATAAAATTTAAAATATTTTCTCATATTTATTGCATTACTTAAATAAAAATTATACTTTAGATATTTTATTTTTTTTCTTTTTAAATTATATTTTAAATAATTTTAATTTATTTAAATATCCTGAAAGGATTAAACTTTGAGTATTGTAGTTACAGGTGGTGCAGGATTTATAGGTTCTTCTTTGTGTGAAAGATTAATTAACTTAAATCAAGATATAATTTGCATTGATAATTTTAATAATTTCTACAATCCGCTTATTAAAGAAAATAATATTTCAAATCTTATAAATAATAAAAATTTCAAACTTTATAAAATTGATATTTGTGATATTAATTCACTTAGAAAAATTTTTAATGAAAACAAAATTGAGCTTGTTATTCATCTTGCAGCAATGGCAGGGGTTAGACCTTCAATTGTAAATCCATTAATTTATGAAAAAGTTAATATTGAGGGAACTTTAAATATTCTTAACTGTCTTAAAGAAAATAATATAAAAAAATTAATTTTTGCTTCTTCATCCTCAGTTTATGGTGGCAATAAAAAAATTCCTTTTTCTGAAGAGGATAAAGTTGATAATCCGATATCACCATACGCTGCAACAAAAAAAGCTGGAGAGCTTATTTGTTATACTTATCATCATCTTTATGATATTTCTGTTTACTGTTTCAGATTTTTTACTGTTTATGGACCAAGGCAAAGACCGGAAATGGCTATTTTTAAATTCACAAAAAAAATATTTAATGAACAGGAAATAAGTATTTATGGAGATGGCTCTTCAAGCCGTGATTATACATATATTGATGATATAATTAACGGAATCATAAATAGCATACAAAATATAAAAGGATATGAAATTATTAATCTTGGTAACTCTCATCCTACCACACTTAAAGAACTTATAAAAATAATAGAAGAAGCATCAGGCAAATATGCAAAGATTAAATTTGAGGAAATGAAGCCAGGGGATGTTTTTACTACCTTTGCTGATATTAAAAAAGCAATAAAAATGATAAATTATAATCCACAAACTTCAATATATGATGGAATTAACAAATTTATTTCCTGGTTTAAACAAATTAGAGAAGATGGGAAATTATATGAATGATAAAAATAAAATAATGAAAGCTGAGAGCACTAATAAATATAAGGATAAAGAATCTGTTTATTTATCTGTGGTAATACCAGTTTATAATGAAAAGCAAAATATTTCTTATCTTTATGAAAATTTAAATAATATCTTGCCTCAAATAGGCAAAAAGTATGAGGTAATATTAGTAGATGATGGCAGCATTGATGGCACATTTAAAGAGCTGCTTAAAATCCATGAACAAAATAATAATTATAAAATAATAAGATTTCGAAAAAACTTCGGACAAACACCTGCAATGAGCGCAGGTTTTGATTATGCTAATGGAGAAGTTATAATAACTCTTGATGCTGATTTACAAAATGACCCTCAAGATATTCCGGTACTTCTTGAAAAAATTAATGAAGGTTATGATATTGTAAGCGGATGGCGTATTAATAGACAGGATAAAGCAATTTCAAGAAAACTTCCTTCAAAAATAGCTAACTGGCTTATTGCAAGGCTTACAGGCGTAAAAATTCATGATTATGGCTGCACCTTAAAAGCATATACTAGTGATGTAATTAAAAATATTGAACTTTTTGGGGAAATGCACAGATATATCCCTGCAGTAGCAAGCTGGATGGGAATTAATGTTGCTGAGGTTCCTGTTCATCATCACAGCAGAAAATTTGGTAAGTCAAAATATGGAATTTCCAGAACAATAAGGGTGATTCTTGATATTATTACAATAAAATATTTATTAAGTTATTCTCAAAAGCCAATACAAATATTTGGTTTAATCGGCTTAATTACAGGTACTATCGGATTTATAATAACTGTTTATTTAATAATTATGAGGCTGTTTTTTAATATGGCGCTGTCCAGCAGACCTTTATTTACTCTTTCAATATTTATGATATTCATAGGAGTTCAGCTTATTACAATGGGAATTCTTGCAGAACTTATCATGAGAACTTATCATGCTTCTTCAGGAAAACCAACTTATGCAATTAGAGAGATAATAGATTAATTAGTTTAGCTTATCTATTTTTTTATTTTTATTTCTAAAATTTACTAAAACTGAATTTTTTTAAATAAATTTATAAAAAAATTACCAAAGCTGCTTTTCAGTAAGTCGACATTCATAATTTCAATAAAAATAATAAAGGCAATAAAAAAAACTATCGCAAAAAACAAATAATATAAAATTCTTGCTATCCAAACTTTATACATTTTATTAACCTCAATATGTTTTATTAAACTTATTTATATTTTTTATCAATCTCATTATTTATATTTTATTAATCCTGCTTATACTTTGTTAAGTTTAATTTTGTTAAGTTTAATCATATTTTATTACGCTTTTATTTAATTGTTAAGCTCTTATTTTATTTAGTTAGCGTTTCCTTTTTCGTGATTAAAAACAAATCATTGGATCAGGCCGGGTGTTGAGAAAACCTCATGAAGGCGAAGCGGGCAAGGTTCCTCTCTTTAGAGAGGAGAGCAAAGCCTGAAATCAGAGCAAGCTTTGACGCGCTGGGGCAAAGCTTGTGTGTTTTCGATACACCCGGTCTTATCCTTGTACCTGTCACGAAATTGGAAATGCTTCCTTTTATTTACGTATCTTTATTATATGAACTTATAAAATCATACAAAAAAATATTATGGAACTATACTTTCTTACCTTAAATTATCTTCTAACTCCGTTACTGTCCAGATACTGTACCAGATAATGAAAAATTGTATGAGCAACAACTGAAGAGCCTTCAGATGTATAATGAACCCAGTCAGTCAGATACGCTTCAGGATTTTGAGAAAGCGGGGTATAAATATCAATTACCGGCACCCCGTAAGATGCCCCGACCTGATAAATTATTCTTTGATAATCTTTCCAGTCTGATTTTTCAGGTGCTTTATTTGTATCAATATAACCAAGACTCTCTAAAAAAACAGTAGCATTTATATTTTTTGCTTTTTGAACTATTCCTGATAAATAATAACTGAATCTGTCAGTACCGCTTCCAATATCATTTGTTCCATATCCTATAATTACTATTTGTGGTCTGTATTTTGCAATAGTTGAATCAAATCTGCTAAAACCTCCTGATGCCATTTCTCCTTTTATACCACTTGCAATAACACTATAATCAGAATGAATATATGTTGATTCCAAAAGACTGTTTATAATTTGAGGCCAATTAGAAAGAGCTATAAGAGAATCACCAAGACAGGCAACAGTAACCTTATAATTAGCTTTAACTTTTATCTCTGCAACTGGAAATTTAAAATCTGTTCCATTTGAAGAAAGATTAAAATCTGTTTTTACAATCCCGCCATTAGTCATTTGAGGTGATATTTGAAGCTCAAAGCTTGCTTCTTTATTTTCATTTACATCTATTTTATCAATTTCAAATAATAATGTGTTATTTTCTACACTAATACTGGCACCATCACATTTAGCAGAGTTTTTGATATATATGGTGTTTTTTGGAACAGGACATGTAAATCTTACTTTCTCAGCTGATTTTTCTCCATCATTTATCAATGATGCCTTTAATAAAACTTTATCTCCAGCCCATATATAATCTCCATTTTCATCAGTTACAGTTATTGTTGAATTACCGAGGTCTGGAAATAATCGCACCTCTGCTGTTGTTTTGGATGTAAGAAAGTCACCTTGATCACTTTTAAGGCTGACTTTTTCTGCAATTTTTTCCATATCTGTAAATCCTGTTAAAACTTTAAGATTAAAGGAAAAGTCAACCGGCTTGTTAATTCCAAAATTATCCAGCTTCCATATTATTTCATTGCCGTCTATTTTATAATTATCAGGCTGTATAGAACCTTTAATAATATCAGTCTTTAATGGAATTAGTGCTGAAATCTCAATTCCTGTTGCATTCATATCCCCTGAATTTATTACATTAAAACTGTAATTTATCTCATCCCCCATATTTATATAGCCGCCATTTAAATCTTTTATTATTAAATTACTCATTGATACCTTTGGGGAGCTTTTTATTTCAAAAGAGGCTGTGCTTTTTATTCTTGTTGTCAAAGATTTCCCGGCTTCTCCCGATACATTATAATTTATTTGAGCATCACTAAATTTTATAAAAGTACCGTTATCAGCAGGCTTATCTACAATTAGAGTTATAAGAATTTTTTTACCTTCATTTCTTTTAAGGCTTTTGCCTTCAAAGACTATGGAATTTTTATCTTCAAAGTATTTGCCAGTTTGGTTACTTATTTTAAATTTTGTATATTGGGGAACAAAAAATTCAACAGTCAAATCCTTTACTTCTCTGTATCCCGTATTTTTATAAGAAAGTTCAATCTGGATTTCGTCTCCAGGTTTTGTTTGTTGTAAGGAAACTGCTTTTATATAATTAAAATTTTCATCATTAAAATTAGGTTTGATATAAAATAAAAAATAATAAGAAATAAACGACACTGCCCCTGAAAATACAATAATAATGGCAATTAAAATTAATATGTTTTTTGTTGAATGAAGCTTCTTCTTAATGTCCATTTACATACCAAAGCATAATAATTATTCCAGTATCTATCAAAAAAAGTACCAGATATGATATCCAGATTAGTAAAGCTTTTCTTTTTTTTAGTTCAAATTTTGTAATTCTAAAAAGACCTGTTATTATTGCACCAAGAAGGAATATATATATAAAAGTAAAGTATTTATTTACGTAAAGTTTATGAAAAAACTCCGAAAAAGGATGATTTTTATACCATGGAACTTTTTTTAAGTTTTCAAAGTAATTTGCATCTATCTTAAATACTTCAGTAGACGGATTGTTCAAATATTTTCCTATATTAATCCTTGAAAGATCATATTTATTATTTATTTTTAAATCAAATTCCAGATAGCTGTAATTTGAAACAGTAATTATAAGTTCATCAGAATAATCATTTTCACTTAATTTAGCATCAAAATCAATTTCCTTATTTGTCTGTTTTATAATGTCTTCAGATTCAATGTTTTGCTTTTCCACTTTATTAAAATTACCGTCAGTCTTTACTACCCCGCTGAAATTATTGTCTTTTCTGTCAGCACTCCATTCTAAATAAATTTTATTCTGGCTATCTTTCCAGATATAATATCCAAAACTTGCACCAGGAATAACAAGTGGTTTACTGCATGAAGTAAGTAACCCTGATAATATTGCTGCAGCTAAAAATAGTAATATCAGTAGCCTTACAAATTTAAATTTTGATTTTAATTTTAATTTCTTTTTTTCTTTTAATTTCATGAAAAATTTCATAAAAACCTTTTATTCTTTTATAATTTTTTATCTTCTAAAAAATTAGTAGATTTTTTATTAAAAAGATAAATAAGATAAATCATCCAAATTGAAATCCCTGTAAAAACACTTCTGAATATATTCACAAATTTTGCAGCATCATAAAATCTGCTAATTAATGGAATTGGGCCTGTTAAAAAAATGAAAAATCTGTAATCTAAAGGTGCTAAAACAAAAGTTGTAACAAGATCGCCCCAATAAACAAGAATCACCAAAAG
>JAMDEN010000047.1 GCA_023487035.1 Actinomycetota bacterium | reverse complement strand
AAAATCAGTATTTATTATTATTTTTTAAAATTTTACCAATTTTTACTATATTTTTAAAAAAATATATAAAGATTTAATAAAAATAAAAATTTTTTTAGATTTTTGCATTAGATATTTTTATTTATTTATTTAAGCTTAATAAGTAGCTAAAGATGGCTATCCTTTAATTACACCCAGGGGGATTAATCTTGCCACTTTTTTTGATAATCCTGCTTTTTGAGCAATATCTACTATATTTTTAACATCTTTATACGCAATAGGGGCTTCTTCTGAAAGACCCGACAAACTGTTAGTTAGAATAATTATTCCTTTAGTGTCAAACAGCTCCTTTTGAAGCTGCTTCCCATTGACTTTCTTTTTTGCACTTGTCCTTGATAGAAGTCTTCCTGCACCATGACAAGTTGATCCAAAACTTTCATACATAGCCTGTTTAGTGCCTGTCAAAATATACGAATATCTTCCCATATCTCCAGGAATTATTACTGGTTGTCCAAAATCTTTGAAGTCGTCAGGAACTCCAAAACAGTTTGGACCAAAGGATCGTGTTGCTCCCTTTCTATGAACACATACTTCTTGCTGCTTTCCATTTACATCATGCTTTTCAAATCTTGCAATATTATGAGAAACATCATAAATCAAATCCATGCCAAGTTTTTTATAAGATTTATTAAATATTTTTTCAAAAACAAGCCTTATCCAGTGAGCCAGGCATTCTCTGTTTGCCATAGCAAAATTAGCAGCACAAACCATTGCAGAATAATATTTTTGACTTTCAGGTGAATTTAAAGGCGCACATGCAAGTTGTCTATCAGGAAGATTAATATTATACTTTTTAGATGCAGCCTGCATTACTTTTAAATAATCACTGCATATCTGATGCCCAAGCCCTCTTGAGCCTGAATGAATCATTACAGTAATTTGTCCTTCAAATAAACCAAATTTTTTTGCAACAACTTTGTCATAAATCTCATCTACTTTTTGAACTTCAATAAAATGATTTCCGGAGCCAAGTGTGCCTACCTGATCAAAACCTCTTTGTATGGCTTCTTTACTTACATTTAAAGGTTCTGCTCCATCCATACAGCCTTTTTCCTCAATATAATTTAGATCTTCTTCTTCACCATATCCACTTTTTACCGCCCATAATGCACCATTTTTAAAAATATTAACCATTTCTTTCTCTGTTAATTTGATTCTGCCTTTTGTTCCTATTCCTTTTGGAACGTTAATAAAAATATTATTCATTAATGAATCCATATTTTTTTTAATATCCTTATATTCCAAATCAGAGCGCAGCAGTCTAACTCCACATGCGATATCAAAGCCAACCCCTCCAGGCGAAATTACACCTTCATCCATATTAAAAGCAGCCACCCCTCCAATTGGAAAACCATAACCATAATGTATATCAGGCATAGCATAAGAAGCATTAATAATTCCAGGTAAAGTTGCAACATTTGCCACCTGTTTTAAAGTTTCTTCCTGCTCAGCATATTCTATAATTTCTTTATCAGAAAAAATTATACCGGGAACTCTCATTCCCAAGTTTTTATTTAAAGTTAACTCCCATTTAAAATCAGAAATTTTTTTTATCTCATAATTTTTTAATTTGTTATTATCCAATTTAAACTCCCTCTTTTTTTACAAAAAACAGCAACACTTTTAAACATCAAAAACTATTTCAGTACAGAAAATACCAGTATTACTGTCATTTATTATTTCAAGATTATGATAAGTAGGTGCTTTTATCTGAAGAAAAATTTCATGTTTTTTTAAATTGATCTTTTCACCCTTTAAAACTGCATTTATTTTGCTTTCGTTATCATCATTAATAAAATTAATTATTTTAAAATCTGAAAAAATCAAATTACTGGTTTCGTTTAAAAATAATAATTTTTCAAGCCAGATAATCAAAAGATCTTCAGCCTGCATATTTTCTTTAATAACAATATCAATTTTTTTTATAATTGTTTTTTTTATATTATTAATATCAGTAATTAATGAAAACATGCCTTCTGCTGCATTTTCAAACAGCTCTTTTATACTTCTACCATAAACTTTAAGCATAACATCTGATAAATGTTCAATAACTTCATATTTTCTATAATCATAAACATTAAAATTATTTAACATGATGAATTGTATTGCTGATTTTAATTTTATTTTATTTTTTTTTATTTTTTGATTTTTTATATTCTTATATTAATTAGTTCCTGGTGAATAATTCAATTTTTAGTAAATTATTTGTCTAAATTAAGCTTAAAATTTTATAAATATAGTCTTTTTAGCTATTTATTTACCAGAAACTGATTATAAATTTATATTTTTATATTAATCTAATTTTTATTTTGCTATATCCTGAAAGATTTTACAATTGACATTATGTTTTTAATTAAAAATAAAAATTTCTTTAATAATAAAAAAAACAATATTATAATTTAACCATTTAAATTTAACTTTTTTATCTTTTAATACATGGAGGATTAATGGAAAACATTAAAAACACTATTATAGAAAATAACACATCTGGGGAGATATCTGAAAAAACAAATCTTCAAAAAACACTGGAAAGCGGAAAATTTGCAGTAACTTGTGAAATTGGACCACCAAAAGGTACCGACATCGAAGAAATAAAAGATACTGCTCAAATTTTGAAAGGTATTGTTGATGCTGTAAATGTAACTGACCTTCAAAGTTCAGTAATGAGACTTGGATCTCTTGCAACGTGTCATCTTTTAACCAAAATGGGAATTGAGCCAATTTTTCAAATGACCTGCAGAGATAGAAACAGGCTGGCACTTCAATCTGATTTATTAAGTGCCTATGTTTTAGATATAAGAAATGTTTTATCTTTAACAGGAGATCATACAACTGTTGGCGACCATCCTCAGGCAAAACCTGTTTATGATCTTGATTCAGTTAGCCTTTTATGGACAATGAAAAAACTGGAAAGCGGTGTTGACTTAGCCGGGAAAGAATTAAAGGGTAAACCGCATTTTTTTAAAGGTGCTGTTGTTAATCCAGGTGCAGACACCAGACCAGCATTGGAACTTCAATTAATAAAAATGCAGAAAAAAATAAATGCTGGAGCACAATTTTTTCAGACACAAGCAATATTTGATGCCCAGTCTTTTGAAAAATTTATGGAACGTGTTCAAAAACTTGATATTAAGGTTCCTGTACTTGCCGGAATTATCTTACTTAAATCAGAAAAAATGGCTAATTATATGAATAAGTTTGTTCCTGGCGTTAATGTTCCAGACTACATAATTAAAAAAATGGCAGCATCTCAGGACAAGGTTTCAGCAATGCTTGAAATTACTACAGAATTAATTGAGAAAGTTAAACCATTTGTTCAGGGTATACACATTCAGGCACTTGGCTGGGAAAAACATGTACCTGCTTTATTAAAGAATTTAAATTTATAATTTAATTATGAAATTTTTTTAGGATAATTAAAAATAAGTAAAAATTAATATTGTAAAATTAATGATTTTTGATAAAATATTTTCGATTCATTTCCCCTCCGAGCGGTTTTTAAAAAAACCGCTCTTTTTTTATGTATTTTTTTAATTTTTACATATTTTGCAACTATTTTTGCTTATAATTCTTATATCGGTCTTTGTATATTTTTCTTTATTCTTCTTTATTTTTATCGCTCATTTATCAAAATTCTTATAGCTTTTTATTTTTTTTACAAAATTTAAGCTTAAAATTTTTCCATATTATTCAGTTAAAATAAAAAAATTTAATATATTTTTATATTTAATGAATTTTTTAAAATATTTTGAGATAATATTTAAGCAATAGTATTTATTTAATTAAATTTACATATATTTAATTTCTACAATTATTTATTTTAATAATTACTTTAATAATTAGGGGGATAAAATGCTTACAGCACTCTTAATAGCAATTGCAATTTATATCATCACTAAGCTTGTAATAATTCTTTTAAGTAATTATGGTAGATTTGAGAATTGGATAATAAAGGCACTTGCTCTTGTTGCAATTTTCTTTATCTGTTTCTTTATATTTAAATTATGGATATTTAACAGAAACATAACTGCTGAAGTTAAAACTATTGAGGACATTTTTAGAAATCTCCAATATGCATTTAAGATGTGGTAAATTAAGATGTATGTCAAATTATACGTCCCCGTGACATAAAAAATTTGATATTTTTAAACTATGGAAGAGCTCAAATTAAAGGGAAAAAATGAATTGGATACTCAGAAACTTTACTCTGAGTATTATATAAAAGAATATGTGAATAGTAATCAAAATAAATCAACAGAGATAAGAACTTCAGATGGTATTCTGGTCAAATTTTATGCAACTGAAAATATTCATGCATTCACTAGAAGTAAATCTTTTTCAAATACAAAAATTGAAAGAACTTTTGATTATGATAGAGCAAGAAAATTAAGTTATATAAAACAAGTAATTATGGAAACTTGTAAAGAAGAGATTTTAAAAAAAGATTTTTTTAATAAAGAAAAAAATTTTTGGGAGAGACATTATTTTGTACCAAGTAAAAAATATTATATTTACTTAATTAAAGATAAAAAAGGTAATTTTGTTTTTAAATCGCATTATTCATTAAAAACACATAAAGATTTTTTAAAAAAATGGAAGTTTTTTGGACAAAAATAATACCGCTGATTTCGGCTCAGCGGCCGGCCAGTATCCTTTGTGTATAATGCACATGGATATCTGCTATTTCTAGCATCAATTTTATTATAGTAAAATAATTAAAAAAGTAAATAATTTTTTTATAATTTTTTTAAATTTACAAACTGTTGGCAAATTAAAATCATATAATTATCTTTTAAAAAATATTTTTATTATTTTAACGAAAGGATGATATGGAAATGAAACTCATAAAATTTTTTGAACTACCATCTGAGCTACTTGTTAGTTCTTCAGTTGGTGCCCGAGGCCGGAATCGAACCGGCACGAGGCCAAGCCTCAACGGATTTTAAGTCCGTTGCGTCTACCTGTTCCGCCACCCGGGCATTTAAGAAATTTTCAAAAAAAACCATTAAAAGAAATAACTTTTTCCAGTCAGGCAAAAAACTAAAAGAATAATATCAAAAATTAACTAAACTGTAAATAATTCCATCTAAAATATCATTTTCACTTACAATAATTTTTTCTTTTTTAAAATAATTTATTATTTCCTTAGCAATTGCAATCCCGCCTATTATGATATCTGCTCTTTTTGGATCAAGACCTGTTACTTTTTTTCTTTCATTCAAATTAAGTTTACATAAATTATTAAAAATTATATTTATTTTTTTCAGTTTGAGAGGTAAATAATTTAACTTTTCCATTTTATATTTTTTAAGTTTTATCGAAATAGATGCAAGAGATGAAAACGTCCCGGCAAGGCCTAAAATTATAAAATCATCGTCCTTATTAAAATCTTGAAGCTTATTTGCCAGTCTTTTTTTAATAAAATTATTTAAAAGTTCAATTTCGCTTTGTAATGGAGGATCAGAATGAAGAAAATCTTCGGTTACTCTTACACATCCGATATCTATACTTTTTAATCTCAAAATATTAAAATCAGTATCCCCAAAAATAAACTCACTGCTTCCCCCTCCTATATCTACAACAAGAACTTTTTTGGGGACTTTAATCCTTTTTACAGAAATTAAGCTTTTAACAGCTCCATTAAAACTCAGACTTGCTTCTTCAATTCCACTTATTACATTTATTTTCAATCCAGTTTCCTGAAATGTTTTATCTATAAAAAAACTGCTGTTTGAAGCTCTCCTTAATACACTTGTGCCAATAGCTTTATATTTTTCAACCTTTAGCTCATCAATAAGATGCTTATATTTTTTTAATGTCTTAATTGTGGCATCCGCATTTTCCTTTAAAATATCGCCATTATCTTTTATTCCCTTACCAAGTCGGGTAATTTCCATTTCTCTAATTAGTGGGGTAAAAATTCCATTATTAAAGCTGGTTATTAATAATCTTGTTGAATTTGTACCAACATCTATTGAAGCCAGATTCATTATTTTTTTATATTAAAATTAGTGGAAGTTAAAATTAATTACAAAATCAGTTTTTTTAAGGCTTGTAAATTTCCTTGTAATAAAGAATTTTTAAATTTTCCCATAAATTATTATTTGAATAAACAGCTTTTTCATTATTTTTAATTATAGAAGAATCATCATCTCTTTTTAATTTATCTATTTCATTAACTTTATAAACAATTTTGTTTTCTGAATCTGATATATTAAACTGTTTTAGTGCCTCCTGTTTAATTACCTCATCATCATAAAGACTCTTTTCTATAGCAAGAAGCTCAATATTTTCTTTTCTTATTGTATTTAATTTATCTTCAAGAGAGGCAATCTGACTTCTTTTATTTATCATCATAACAATTGGATTAATTGAAACAAGAATACTTATGATAATAAAAAGAATGAAAACCATAATGGTTATATTTAATTTACTTTTCCGTGAGATGCTGCTTATAACTTGTGAATTTTTACTCATAGCCACATTATTACTACAATTTTATTATTTTTAAAAAAATTTTATTGCTACGTTTATTTTAATTTTAGTTAAATGACTATTTATATAAATGTATTATATATTAAATTAAGTAAAAGTAAAGAGCAGTTTGCAGATACTTTTTTATAAGACCTTTATCAGATCTGAATATAAATATTAATATAGCAGCGTCGTTTTTTTAAAACTTCTTTTATAAAAAGCCATTTATGATTTTAAACTTTTCCCTTTAATTCTTCTTTCTTTACTTCATCCCAAAGTTTATCTTTTTCCTTAAGTGAAAGGTTTTTAAAATCCAGATTTTTTAAAGCAGCAAGCTTTTCTATTGCATTAAATCTTCTAATAAATTTAAAACACACCTGTTTTAAACATTCTTCACTATCTATATTAAGATGCCTTGATAAATTAACCACACTAAACAATATGTCTCCAAGCTCATCTTTAATTTGAAATTCAATTCCCTTATCTTTGCCTTCACTTTTCTCTTTGTTTACTGCATTAATGTTATTTTTATTAAGTTTATCAAGCTCGTTTTTTAATTCATTTATTTCTTCTTTAATCTTATTAAAAGTATCCATCGTATCTTTCCAATCAAATCCTAATCTTGAAGCTCTATTCTGGATCTCATAAGCATAATGTAAAGATGGAAGAATTCCTGGAATATCATTAAAGATAGATTCTGTTTTTTTAGGGTTACTTTTTCTTTCAGATTTTTTTATTTCTTCCCAGCTTAATAAAACTTCAGCAGAACTGCTAAAATTTTTGTCTCCAAAAACATGCGGGTGTCTTCTATATAACTTTTTTATTATTCCTTTTAAAACATCAGATAAATTAAACTCATTTTTCTCATAAGCTATTTGTGAATGAAAAATAACCTGGAGAAGCAAGTCACCAAGTTCCTCTTTTAAACTTTGATAGTCTTTATTTTCAATGGCATCAACTGCTTCATACGCTTCTTCAACCATATTTTTTTTAATTGAGTCATGATCTTGTTCTCTATCCCATATGCATCCATCAGGAGACCTTAAAATTATAAGAGTTTCCACAAGTAAACCAAAAAGTTCATTGACATTATTGTTTTTTTCCAGTTCATCTATATCTTGTATCATTTACACTTGTTTTATAAATATTAATTTTAATAATTAACTATTATGCTATTAATTATAATTTTATTTTACTATTATTTTTTTATAAAATAAATTTGTTTAATCTCAATATAATAAGCCATGATCTATGATAGCATGGCTTATATTTTTTCAATAATTTATATTCTCAAAATTTATGTTTAAATATATAAGTTAAAAATTAAATTAATTTTTATTAATTAAAATTTTAATATAATTCCTATTCTTACTTTTTTATTTAGTAGTTGGCGTAACAAGCTGTTCCTGTGTTGTTGAACTCTGGCTTTTAGTATTCTCTGAAACTCCAGTTGTTTGAGTACTTGTGCCTGATGTCGAACTGTTATTTTGTGATGCAGGATTAGTAGTTGATGTAGCAGCTTTTTCTGCTTCTGTAATAGCCTTACTGTATTTAATTACAGCAGCATCTTTTAAGCTTAATAAAAATTTATTAAATTTATCATTTTTTAAATTACTTTCAAGATATTGTTTGATTGAATCTTTTACTTCATCAAATGTTTTTATTCTTTCAGCCTTTTTATCTGTTACCTTAATTAAATGAAATCCATAAGGGGTTTCTACTATATCGCTTATTTGTCCAACATTTAAAGTAAAAGCAACATCTTCAAATTCTGCTACAAGCTGACCTTTTGAAAAATATCCAATATCTCCACCAGTAGTATTTGAATTAGGATCTTCAGAATACTTATTAGCCATATTTTCAAAAGTTTCACCATCTTTAATTTTTTGCTGAATCATTTTTATTTTTTCAAGAGCTGCTTCTTTGGTTTTTTTAGTTGTGTCCTGATCTCCATATTGAACCAGTATATGACTGATTCTTATTTGCTCCGGTTCAAGAAAAACAGTATTTTTATTATCATCATAATATTTTTGAACCTCTGCATCTGAAACAGTTATACCTGATGTTACCTTTTCATATACTTTATTTGCCAGCAACTGATTTCTAAGTTGTGTTTTTAGCAAATCCTCATTTATACCATTATCTTTAAGATATTTGTCAAATTCTTCCTTTGTTTTAAAAGAAGTAGTTTGTATTTTATTGTATTCATCATTAAATTCTTTTTCTGTATAAGATATTTTATTTTCATTTGCATACTTTTCTATTAGTTTACTGGCAATTATATAATCAATAATTTGAGCTTCTACTTTTAAAAGATCGTTCTTATTTTCCGGTTTAAAAAGATCAGGATTTTGCACCTTTACTGAACCTAAATATTTATCAACTTCTTCCTGCTTAATTTTGTAATCATTAACAGATGCAAGTGAGGTTGAGCACGCGGTAAGCGTAATAGAAAATATTGAAATTATAATAATTATTAAAAATAAAATTCCTTTTCTTTTCAACTTTATATTTCTCCCATCTAAAATTTAAAATATTAATATTCTTTTTTTAAAATTAACCTAACATGTAAAATGACAATTTAAATTAATATTATATTACATTAATTATATCATTAATAATACTTAAGATATTGTCCATTTTTATGTTAGCACTTAAAGTATTAATTATAATTGATTTGTCCTTAAAATTATAAATAATATTTTTATTTTTTTTATTTATATTTAATGCCCTTTCCCTTGATATATTAACTGGTTTTATTATAATCCCTTTGTTTTTTACATAATTTATTTTTTCTATATTTTTTGACTTTAAAAGAATCTTTATTTTTGCAATATTTATCAAATTCTCAAAAACTGCTGGAATAATACCAAATCTTTCAGAAATTTTATTTTGCAATTTATTAATATCATCAATATTTGCTGAATTTGCAAGTGTTTTATAAATATTTATTCTTTCATTCTCATTTTTAATAAAAGTTTTTGGTATATAAGCACTTACAGGAAGTTCTATCAGGATGTTATAATCTTCCTTTAATTCATTACCTTTTAATTTTTCAATTTCTTCTCTAATTATTTCGCAATATAAATCAAAACCTACGCTATTCATATGTCCATGTTGATTAGCACCTAACAGTTCACCAGCTCCTCTAATTTCAAGATCTTTCATGGCAATATTATATCCTGAACCAAGCTCAGTATATTCATCTATAGCTTTAAGCCTTTCAAGAGCATTTAAAGTTAAATTATCTCTTTCATTATAAAAGAAATAAGCATAAGCTCTTTCAGATGAACGGCCAACTCTTCCCCTAAGCTGATATAATTGCGAAAGACCAAATCTTTGTGCATTTTCAACAATTAATGTATTAACATTAGGAATATCCATTCCTGATTCTATTATTGATGTTGTAAGTAAAATATTATATTTTCCAATAACAAAATTCTGCATTATTTTTTCTATTTCTTTACCTTCCATTTGTCCATGAGTTATTGCTATTTTTGCTTGTGGAATAAGTTTTTTTAATTCATAACACAAATGCTCTATTCCAATTATCCTGTCTGAAACATAATAAACTTGTCCTCCTCTATTTAACTCTCTTTCTATTGCCATTTTTATTATCATATTGTTTTTTCTGCCAACAAAAGTTTTAATAGGGTGCCTGTTTTCCGGATAAGTTTCCATTAGCACTATATCTCTTATACCTGTAAGAGACATGTAAAGCGTCCTTGGAATAGGAGTAGCTGTTAATGTTAAAACATCGATATTCTTTTTTAAAAGCTTTAATTTTTCCTTTGCATTTACCCCAAATCTTTGTTCTTCATCAATTATTAAGAGCCCTAAATCCTTAGGCTTTATATCATCTTGTAATATTCTATGTGTTCCGATAAGCATATCAATTTTGCCTTCAGAAAAATCTTTTACAATTTCTTTTTGTTCTGTTTTTGATTTAAATCTACTTAAAACTTCAACTCTTACAGGATAGTTTTCAAATCTAACTTTAAAATTATTATAATGCTGATCAGCCAGTATTGTGGTTGGTACAAGCATTAAAACTTGTTTGCCATTTTCCATAGCTTTAAACGATGCCCTTATTGCAACTTCAGTTTTACCAAATCCAACATCACCGCAAAGTAAAATATCCATTGGTTTTGGCTCTTCCATTTTTTCTTTTACATATTTTATTGCTTTAAGCTGATCTTCCGTTTCATTAAAAGGAAATAAATCTTCAATTTCTTTTTGCCAGGGGCTATCTTCTGAAAATGCAAAACCTTCAACTTTTTCTCTTTCTGCATATAGTTTTGCAAGATTAACAGCTAAAACTTTTACTGATTTTCTTACTTTAGTTTTTAAGTTATCCCATTGTTTTGAATTAAGTGATGTTACTGCAGGTTCTCCATCACCAATATATTTATGCAGTCTCTCAGCTTGCCAAACAGGAACATATAATTTATCTTTCCCGGCATATTCAATTAAAAAATAATCTTTTTTTATTCCATTAATATTTTCTGAAACAATATCTATATATCTTCCAATTCCATGTGCTTTATGAACAACATAATCCCCAGGTATAAATTCTCCATAACTTTTTGAAAATAATTTTAAGCTTTTTTCATCTCTTGCACCCAATTGCTCATAAATATCTAACTCTCCATATATTGAATAATTTTCAGATTCATAACCCCTATAAAGTTTAGCATTTAAAAGATTTATTACTTTACTCTCAATTTCTAAAAATTCTATACCTTTATTTTCCTTTATTACATTAAACGCAATGCTGGCTTCAGATAATAAATCCTGAATTTTTTTTATTCTTTCATTGTTATCAAGTGAGATAAAAATTTTTTTGTTTTTATTGATATCCATTTTTAAATTCTCAATAAATGCACCGGGATTACCATAGTTTTGTTTTTGAATTTTTATTTCATTAAAAACAAAATCATTTTCTTCAGTTAAATCTTTAAAGGATGAATATATATTAAATTTCAAATCAATAATTTCATTTTCTAAAAAATTCTTATCAGGTATATATTTTTTTATAAAAGAAATATCTTCGTTTATTAAATTATCCTTTTGTGATTCAATAGATTTTTCAATAATTTCTATTTCGCTTTTTAGTTTTAGATAAACTTCGAGGGGATCACAAATAACAAGTCCGAATTTATTATTTCTTTCTTTTAATAATTCTAAAAGGGAAATATATTTTTCATTTTTTATTTCGTTTTTACTTTTATAAATATCTTTTTTTTCAGGTAATTTCCATGGATTAAAATTAGGAGTTAGTATTATTTCATTAATTTCTAATAAAATCTTCTGGCTTAATATATCAAAATAACTTATGTGCTCAAGATTTTCATCAAAAAAATCAAGCCTTACCGGATTTGCAGCAGTTATATCAAAAAAATCTATTATATCTCCTCTGATGCTGAATTCACCTTTATCATAAACTTTATGAACTCTTTCATAGCCAAGTTTTATAAAATTTTCTATTAAAGTATCTCTATTATATTTTTTACCTTTAAAAAACGATAAATCTGCCAGATTTTCAGTAAGATTTTTCGGCATTAAATTAATAAATGATGAAACACTGCTAATAATTATGAATGGATTTTCATTTTTATCATAAGTATGGATTTTTTTCAGTATATTTAACCTGTCAGATAAATTTTGGCTGCTTATTTGTTTATTTTTAAAAAAAATACCTTCGCCAAGATGAGGATAATTATAATAATCTTTATTACCATTACTTATACATTTAATATCTTCTATTAATTCCAGGCTTTTATCAAAAGTAGAAGTAATTACAATAAAAGGAGCATTATACAAGCCGGATAACCCTTCAATTATAAATGGCCATATATTCTCACTTGCATAAATATTTGTTTTAGGATTTTTATAAAACTCTTTCCAGTTTTTTTCTTTTAAAAAATTATTTAAAAACATAAAATTACATGAAGTTATAAAGATTGCTGGAATATGAAGATAAGTTATAAAATAATTTCATTTTAATTGTATTTATTCATACAATATTCAATATCAAATATTATATAGTCTTTTACAGCTTCTACTGCAAGCTGCATTATTGAATCAAGTTCCTCTTGCTGTTGTTTGTTAAAATTTTTTAGTACGTAATTTGCCGCAGCTTTTATACCTGGTGGTCTTCCTACCCCTATTCTTAATCTGTCAAATTCTACATTTGCATTTAAATTTAAAATTGAGATTAGCCCTTTATGACCTGCGCTTCCGCCATTTTTCTTAAATCTTATAGTCTTAAAATCAAGATCTATATCATCATGGATAATAAGAATTTTATTTATTTCATCCTTATAAAATTTTCTCGCCTGTAAAATAGCAATGCCGCTCTCATTCATAAAAGTAAGCGGCTGCATCAATAAAACAGATTTTCCTTCAAAATCTGCAAACGCTATTTTTGATTTAAATTTTCTTTTTCTTTCCTTAATATTTAAATTATCCAGTAACCTGTCAATTAAAATAAATCCGGCGTTATGTCGAGTTAAAGAATATTCTTTGCCAGGATTTCCAAGGCCAGCAATTAAAATCATATTTATTTTTCTTCTTCTTTAGCTTCAGCTTTTTCTTTTTCTTTCTTAATTACTGTCGGTTCAGCTTCTGTTGTTTCAGCAGCAACAGTTTCTTCTTCTCTAAGCTGAGTAGCATGTATAATTGTTAAAACCATTTCATCAGGGTCACTTAAAACCTTTATATTTTCCGGAACTTTAATATCTGAAATTTTTATGATATCCCCAATTTTAAGATTAATTATATCTATTTCAATATGTTCGGGAATATCCTTTGGTAAGCATGAAATTTCGATTTCTCTTATACCATGCTGTAAAACTCCACCTTCTTCTTTAATTCCATAAGCTTTTTCTTCATTTAAGATAACAATAGGAACCTCAATTGTTACTTCATGCAGCATCTCAATTCTCATAAAATCAATATGGGAATACTCTCTTGATAAAGGTTCTATTTGATAATCTTTAATAAGTGCAGCAATTTTTTTTGATTTGCCCCCATCAACTAATTTAAGATCAAAAATATGGCCGGATAAACCTTTTTCTTTTATCAAATCTTTAAAACTCTTTAACTGCAACTTAATGCTTAATGGTTCAATATTTAAGCCATATAAAATTCCAGGTATATAACCTGCCTTTCTAAGTCTTCCTGATGCATTCTTTTTATGCTCCTCTGGACTTCTTTTAGCAATTTCAAGCTCTAAATTTTTCATTTTAAAATTTCCTCTTTCTAATACTAAAAATAAATTAAAGTTTAAACTAGATTTTCGCCTTTAAATAAATCACTTACAGATTTGCAATCATAAACTTTTTTTATTGTTTTTGCAAGAAGATTGGCGATAGACAGCTGCTTTATTTTATCTTTATTATAACCCCCTTTTATTGGTATCGTATCTGCAACAATAATTTCTTCTGCTTTTGAATTTCCTAATATTTCAATTGCCTGTCCTGAAAATATCGGATGGGTTGCTGCAGCATATACTTTTTTAGCACCATGATCAAGTAATGTATTAATAGCCTCTACTAAAGTTCCCCCCGTATCAATAAGATCATCAAAAATTATGGTGTCTTTATCCTCAATATCGCCTACTATGTGTTCAATCTCTGCAATATTATGAGCAGGTCTTCTTTTATCAAGTATTGCAAGTGGTAAACCAAGCTGTTTTGCAAAAATACTTGCTCTTTTTACTCCACCAACATCAGGGCTGACAACTACACTGTCAGATAAATCTTTTTCTTTAAAATATTTTGCAATAATTGGTATTGCTGTAATATGGTCAACAGGAACATTAAAAAACCCCTGAATTGTTGCCGTATGTAAATCAGCTACAATAAGCCTGTCCATTCCTGCAACCTGCAATAGATCTGCCAAAAGCTTTGCTGTTATCGGTTCTCTTCCTTCTGCTTTTTTATCCTGTCTTGCATATCCATAATGAGGCATTACAACATTTATCATTCCTGCAGACGCTCTTTTTAGTGCATCCAGCATTATCAGAAGTTCCATAATATTATCATTTACAGGTTCAGAACATGTTTGCATTATAAATACATCGGCCCC
>JAMDEN010000004.1 GCA_023487035.1 Actinomycetota bacterium | reverse complement strand
CGGATAATGAATGGAACGGCAAAGGTCCTGGTGGCAGTGGTGAAGTATGGCACTATAAAATAATTTGGGTAGGTGCTGAACTCGAAAATAGCAAATATTGGAAAGAAGGCGGATATCCTATCTGGGGACAATTTGAAGTAATAATGGATCAGGGAACTATTGATGGGGAGCATATCTGGAATACTCATGCTATCCCTACTGGTTATGGAGTTAAATAACATTTTTTATATTAACTACTAAAAAGATTATCTGCTTAAGTTAAATTATCCTGCCCATCTCTGGCTGGGAAAGGAAATAAAAACAGTAGATAATGTTACCAGAAGAGATGCTGAAGAGTTCCTGGCTATTGCAGCTCAAATGCAAATCAAGCCGAAGTTCAGTTATTGGTCTTGCTATGAAGCAGCCAAATGCAAATTCTATATGTCTTTCTGCTTAGCCTATTAGGTTTTATTTATAGATTGTAGAAGAAGATTATTTATTAATAAATATTTATTATCTTATTATACGAGCAGATTCTTATGAATTTAGTTATACAAATTTTAAATTTATAAATATGATATAATTTATGATAATTGCGCAAAACACAGATAAAAAAATTAAGGGTGGAAAAAATGAAAAACCTGGATAGTCTTAATTTAAAAGAAAATGAAAAAAAAGCATTATTGGAATTGAAAAAAAAATTGCTTGAAAGATTTCCACTTGTTGAAATTGTCCTCTATGGCTCAAAAGTAAGAGGTGATTTTGATAAAGAATCTGATATCGATGTTTTGATAATTTTAAAAAATAAAGTCGATAACAGCTTAAGAGAAAAGATATTTAGTATAAGCTTTAAGATAGAGCTAAAATATGATGTGATTTTTGGAATAATGGTGGAGACTGAAGATTTCTGGAATTCATCGCTTGCGAAAGCTATGCCCATTCACTGGAATATCGATAGAGAAGGGATACTCATAAAATGAAGGAAAATGTTATCAAATACAGAAGAGAAAGGGCGAGAGAAACCCTTATAGAGGCGGAGATCATGATTGATAACAATAAATTATTTGCTGCTGTCAATAGGATATATTATGCAATATTTTATGAAGTTTTAGCTCTTCTTTTAACAAAAGGACTTTCTTCTTCAAAACATAGTGGTATAAGGAGCATGTTTAATAAAGAATTTGTAAAATCTGGAATTATTTCTGAAGAAAATGGTAATTTTTATAACAAAATATTTGAATTCAGACAACGTGGAGATTATGAAGAATTTGTTGAATTTGATAAGGAAGAGGTTAAAAGGTGGCTCAATAATGCAAAAGATTTTGTTAATTCAGCAGAGCAGGTTATTTGAAGGATTGTAAGACAAGTTATTTTTGTTATGAATAAAATAACAATAATTAAATAGATAAAACCATTTAAGCACTTATAAATTTTTGCTAGACTTTCCTTGATAACAAATGAGAATTTCTTTTGGAAATAATGAATTTTGTTATATTGCGGACAAGCGCAGATTGAATTGTAAAAATGCTATGGGTGTGAGCTCATAGGTAATCATTTACTCAAATAAAATTATGATCAATATAACCAAACAAGATATTATTGACGCCATTCGCCGAACTGCAAAAGAATTCTTTACGATTGTAATTTGGAAATCTAACAGAACAATAAAGAGTTTCCTGTAAACAGTATTATTAGATCTTTAACCTTTGTTTATGCTATCGAATTCATATGCATTCTGCTATTCTCAGCCATATTGTAAAAACTTCATTATAAGTCATAAAAATTGATTCAAAATTTCACTATTTAGGGTTCCATGTTATTGTCAATTTGACTTATTGCAAATCATGTAATCCTTATTTTTTGCAGATTCAAGGACAAGACGGGTCTTGCGATTCTCCTGCGCCCTGTTATTACCAGGATTCTGAAACCTTTATTTTTAACAGTGGTGAAAAAATGTTTCATCAATGCCAGTTCTTTTTCTCTTCCGTAAAATTTCATAAGGTAATCACCTTTAACTTAATGACCATTAACTTAATATAGATTATTTTAATTAATAATACAAGTAATTATAAATTTATAAATTTTTTACTAATTTGACTTAAGTAATTACATCAGATGAAATATAATCTTATGGAAGCATCAGTATTTTGTTAAATGAAAAATATGACTCTTTATGCCAAAAGTATTAACATTATTGAAATTTAATAAAACATAAAATCAGATCAGGAGTTAGTTTATGACTTCAAGAGAAATTATCTTAAACATTCTTTCAAAAAAAGAAGCACCAAGATGCGGGATAGCAAATCCTGTATCATCTACAACAATTGAGCAGATGAAAATCATGAATTCTTTTTTTCCAGAGGCTCATTATGATGCAAAAAGAATGTATGAACTTTCAAGGGCAAATTACGAAATACTTGGCTTTGATGCAATAATGCCTGTTTTTAGTGTTGTAATTGAATCTTATGCTCTCGGATGTCAGGTTGACTGGGGCAGTCCCGATATGATGCCGCAGATTTTAGGAAAACTGTGGAAAAACTACAGCGATATAAAAATCAAGAATGATTTTCTTTCAAATTATGCAGTTAAAGCTGTTCTCGAATGCATCTCCCTTCTTAAAGAAAATTATCCTGATGTTGCAATTACAGGTAAGGTTTTTGGACCCTGGACGCTTGGCTATGATTTCTTTGGAGTCGAAGATTTTCTTATAAAAACCATCACTGAACCTGAAGAAGTAAGAGATATTTTAAATAAATTAAGCGAAGTCA
>JAMDEN010000005.1 GCA_023487035.1 Actinomycetota bacterium | reverse complement strand
CAGTTGATTTTCTTGGGAGATTTACTACTTTACCTTTAGGCGTAAAAACAAAAACTTCATCTTCAAATAAATCAAGCTTTAATGATTCCATATAATCCTGGGGGCTTTTTAACTCTTTTTGCCAATCAAGAAGTTGTCTTATCCAGGCTATTCTTTTATCAAATTCATCTAATTTTACATCGCCTTCTTTATATTTATAATGAGCAGCAATTCCGTATTCAGCAATTTTATGCATTTCAAAAGTTCTAATCTGAATTTCAAAAGGAATTCCTTTTTTACCTATAACAGTAGTATGGAGAGATTGATACATATTAAATTTAGGATTGGCAATATAATCTTTAAATCTCCCGGGAACAGGTTTCCATATTGAATGAATAATTCCTAATACCCCATAACAGTTTTTTACATCGTTAACTATTATTCTTATAGCAATCAAGTCATAAATATTATCAAATGTTTTATTTTGAGTTGTTATTTTATTATAAATACTATAATAATTTTTAGCTCTACCGCTTATTTCTGCAATTATACCAACTTCATTTAATTTTCCCTTAATAGTTTCTATTGCTTCATTTATCAGTTCCTTGCGCTCTTCAACTTTTTCATTTAACATTTTTTTTATTTTTTCATATTGTCTTGGATAAAGATATTTAAAACTTAAATCTTCAAGTTCAGATTTAACTTGAAAAATTCCCAGTCTATGCGCAATAGGTGCATATACTTCAAGAGTTTCCATTGATTTAATTTGCATTTTTTCTTTACTAAGTGAAGAAAGAGTTCGCATATTATGAAGCCTGTCAGCAAGTTTTACTATTATTATTCTTACATCTTCTGACATTGCTATAATCATTTTTCTTAAGTTTTCAACTTGTCTTTCTTCTTTTGTATGAAAAATAATTTTCTCAAGCTTAGTTACTCCATTAATAATATTTGCTATTTCTTCTCCAAATTCTTCCTTAACCCTTTCAATTGTAAAATCAGTATCTTCTACTAAATCATGTAAAATAGCTGCAATTATAGATGCCTGATCCAATTCAATATGAGCAAGAATTTTAGCAACCTCAATCGGATGCATAATAAAAGGTTCACCTGATTTTCTAAACTGGTTTGCATGATATTTTTTTGCGGTAAGAAATGCTCTTTGAATCAAATCTTCATTTACTTTTGGATTATAAGATTTAATTAAAGACAACAATTCCTCATAACTTTTATCAATATCGTTATTAGAAATATCATTACCAGCATCTTGCTGTATTAAAATATCTTTTTTTGATTCGTTTTCTTTATTTGTTTGTTCTGCAAAAATCATTTTTTTATAATACCTTGATACATTTAAAATATTTAAAAAATTTTTTAAAATATTAAAAGATTTATTTTAACTTTTTTCATTATTAATATCTATTTTATAAAATAAATCCAAAATAACCAATTGTAAAGGATAGCCTTCTTTACCAGTATTTTTTTCATAATTATTTTCTTCAATATTAAATATTAAAGAAACAGGAATATCTTTTGGAATATTTTTTAAATTTTCAATAATATTTTTATTAACATTGAAGAAAATTGCTTTTTTATAAATCCCTTTGTTTTTTATTTGTAAACTTATGTGTTTATCATCCTTTAAAAAATTTATACTTTTAATAAAACAGTTCCTTGTTAAAAAAACAGGTTTAGCATTTCCTATTCCAAATGGCTCAAGCAATTTTAATTCCTTTCCAAACGAAGGTTTTATTTGATCAAATTCAAGCTCAAAATCATAATAAAATTTTTTTTGAATTTTAACATCGGATAATTTTTCTTTTGCTATTCTTATCATTTCCTGTTTAAATAATTTAAATTTATTTTCCATATTAGTTTTATCTTCATTAGAATCCGATTTTATTAAAAGACCACATGCCATTTTATGACCGCCGAACTTATTAAAAAAGTTTTTAATAGTATTCAGATTTTCAAATAAATCAAATTCTTCAATACTTCGACCTGAACCCTTATAACTATCTTCACTTTCTTTAAATAAAATTACAGGAATGTTGTATTTTTTTACTAAATCAGAAGCAACTATTCCAAGTAATCCTTCACTCCAGTTTTTTGATTTTTCAATAAATATTTTTTGATCTTTCTGAATATTTACAAAATCATATTTTTCATTATTTAAGATTGCATTTAGCATCTCCGTCTGTTCTCTTTTTCTTTTTTCATTTAACTTATTGATCTCATTAACAATGAACTGGGCTTCTTCATAACTGCAAGTTAAAAGTTCAAAGCTTTTTTTAGCAATATTTAATTCAAAATTATTTTCTATTTTCGTTAAAACAGAACTTTCATCAGCTTCATCCTGATCTTTTTTAATTTCTTCTACTCTACCTGGAGCATTTATTCGTGGTGCTATTATAAAACCAATATCATATGTATTAAAACTTTCATTATTAATTTCTTTTTGGGGTAAAACTGACTTGATTAATGTTTTTAACCCGGGATTTTTTGTATTTTTTAATACTTTAAGACCTTTTTTAACAATAATCCTGTTTTCATCAATTAATGGCATTAAATCTGCAATTGTTGAAATAGCTACAAGGTCGAGTAAATCAGTTAAATAACTTTTTTCAAATTTATCTTTAAGGTTTTTATCTAATTTGCTAAGAATAGCATGGATAAATTTAAATGTTACCCCGGCACCACTTAAAAATTTAAAATTATATTTTGAATCAGGATCTTGAGGATTAACAATTATATATTTATTTAAATTTGCATTTATAGAAACTAATTTTTCAGAAATCCTGTGATGATCACAAACAATAACATCTAATTTACTATTATCTGCATAAATAAAATCCCTTACTTCATGGCTATTTGAACCACAATCAACACATATTATTAAAGAAATTTCAGGATTTTTTTTTCTTAGTTTTTTTATAAATTTAAGGTTTATATCATAGCCATCCTGTACTCTGTCAGGTATATTATAAATAGGATTAAGCTCAAGTTTTTTTAAAAAACTATATATTAAAACAGTACTAATTACTCCATCAGCATCATAATCACCAAAAATTAATATATTTTCCTTATTTTTTATTGCTTTCAGTATTCTTTCAACTGCTTCTGCCATATTTGGGAGTAAAAACGGGTCATGATAGTCTGTTCCTTGTGGTTCTTTAAGAAAATAATTGATTTTTTCTATAGTATTAATTCCTCTATTAATGAGAATTTTTAAAAATAATTCAGAATACTGAGATGTTGATTTATAAAAGTCAATTCCTTGGGGTGTTTTTAAAAATTCTTTTATTTTTTCTTCAGAATTATATCCGCTGGCAAATAATATTTTTAAAAAAGATTTATTAAAATGAAGCAAAAGGTCACTTGATAATGATAGCTTAAAATCTTCCTTTTGCTCAATTGAAATCCAGTTTTCTGGTATTTCCTGCATGTTATTTTTTATATTTTGGAAATCTGTTATTCCAAACTACTACAAGAGGGCTGCCTATAAATACGGAAGAATAACTTCCTGAAATGATTCCTACAAATAAACCAAAAGCAAAATCTTTTAATGTTTCATTTCCAACTATTAATAAAACTATGATTGGGAATAAAGTTGTTGCAGCTGTACCTAATGATCTTACAAGTGTTTTATTTACTGAATAATTAACAACATCATAAAATCTGTCTTTTTTAGTCAGCCGTAATTCTTCTCTAATTCTGTCAAATACAACTATGGTATCACTAAGAGAATAACCCAGAATAGTGAGTATTACTGCAATTGATGTAGAGTTAAATTCCCTATAAGTTATTGCATAAAATCCAAGTAAAATAAGCAAATCATGCAGCAATTCCAGAATTGCTACAATTGCAAATCTTACCTCAAATCTTATCCATATATATATTAAAATTCCAACTATACTTATTGCTACTGCAATTAAAGCATTCTTTATAATTTGCTTTGAAAAGCTGGCAGCTACATTTCTATCCTGAATTAAAGGTCTGATTATACCTATTTTTTTATCAAGGCTGTCAACAATTTTTGTTTTTTCCTTAATATCCAATGGAACAGTTCTTATAATATACTGATCAGGTGAAGTACTTTGAAGAATAGACTTGCCATAACCGATATCTTCCATAGCTTTTCTTAATTCAGATATGGGAACATCATGCTTGAATTTAATTTCCATTAAATTCCCGCCAAGAAAATCTATACCATAATTAAAACCTCTGACAATAAATAACACTATGCCTGCAATTATTAATACAGTAGAAAAAATAAACCATATTCTTCTTTTTCCTACAAAATCAAATTTATAAGAAGATCTCTCTGTTGGAATTAGCTTTTCTGTAGCCAAACTAATGCTCCTTTTGTTTCTGAATCATGGATACTTTAACTCCAATAAAACGTGGAGTCATTATTCTTGAATTAAGCAATAAAAATAAAATTGATCTTACAAAAATTATAGAGGTAAACATACTTATAATTACTCCTAATGCTAAAGTAACAGCAAAACCCCTGATAGGACCTGTCCCAAATCTATATAATGCTGCTGCTGTAATTAAAGTAGTAACGTTTGAATCAATAACAGCTTTTAATGCATTTTTAAATCCTTCTCTAAAAGCAACAACCTTTGTTTTGCCTTTTTCCATTTCTTCTTTAATTCTTGAAAAAATTAAAATATTTGCATCAACAGCAATACCAATTGTTAATATTAATCCTGCAATACCTGGAAGTGTAAGTGGGGTTTTTAGTGCAGAAAGAATACCCCAAAGCAATGCAATATAGCTTGTAAGACCAATTAAAGAAGTTAATCCTAACCCTCTATACATAATTAACATATAAAGAACTACTAAAATAAACCCTATTATTCCTGCAATTAAACTTTGTCTTAAAGAATCCTGACCTAAAGTAGGTCCGATAGTCCTGACTTCCTGAATTTCAAGATTTACGGGTAATGCACCTGTTTGAAGTACAAGGGCTATATCTTTAGCTTCTTCGAGACTGCCTATATTCTCAATTACGCCATTTCCTGATATAACTGACTTAATTACAGGAGCTGATTTAACTTCACCATCCAGCACAATTGCAAGCTGCTTACCAATATTGGCAGAAGTAATTTTTTCAAATTCTTTTGCTCCTTCAGAGTTAAAACTGAATTGAACAACTATCTGTCCATTGCTATCATAACCTGCTTTTGCACTTGCAAGTTTATCTCCAGTAATTAATGCAGGTCCAAGTATATAATTTTTGTTTTTGTCATAACCTTCAACAATTTTAAATTCAAGTATTGCCGTTTTTCCTATAACTTCTACTGCTTTATCAGGATTATCAACACCTGGTAGTTGTATTACAATATTATTTGAAAAATCTTTTGTAACCAATGGTTCAGAGATGCCAAGCTTATCAATCCTGTTTAGCATTATAAGCATTGCTTTATCAATTGCATCTGCACTTACATTGCTGGATTTAGTGTCGTTTGTACCACCTGTTGGTTGGATTTGAGTAGCTTTTAAAATAACTTGAGTCCCGCCTTTAAGATCAAGACCAAGTTTTACCGGATATGTTAAAATACTCCAGATTGCAAGACCAATAATTACTACAAAAACTATAATTACTATTATATTTATTCTGTTTTGTCTCATATAAGCAAAATAAATTTTTTATTTTTTTATTATTATATTTATAAAAAAATATTTATAAAAAATATATATTTTTATCTTTTATTTTCATCTTGTGATGCTGTAACGTTAGGTAATATCTTTCGTGCAACAGCACTCTTGGAAATCTTTATATCCACTCCGCTTGAAATAGTAACTATAAGTGAATCACTGCCAACATCTTTAACTTTCCCAAATATGCCGCCAACAGTTACTATTTCATCTCCCCTTTGAATATTTCCCAGTAAATCCTGTTGAGCTTTAGATCTCTGTCTTTGTGGTCTGATTAATAAGAAATAAAAAGCTACAACTAATACAATAAGCCAAATCCATGTACCATATTTTGCAAGAAATGATGGCTGAACAGGTGTTCCGTCTGCATTTGTTGCAACTGTTGTGCTTCCACTGGAAGCTGGCACTAACAAATTACACCCTGATGATATTATGCCAATAAGTAAGATAAATATTACTACAAAAGAAATCACAAAAATTTTTCCTGATTTATTACTCTTGATATTTTTCATTATTTCCACCTTATTTTTAATACGAATTATGCTAAAAATATTTTTTTGCAAATATAAACATTATTAACATTTTTTCATTTTTTGCAAATACTATTTGCAATTTTTTAAAAATATTAAACATAAATAAAAAGGATAAGTTTATAATTTTGTAAAATAATTTAAAATATCTTAATTAAATAATAGTACATTAAATTATTTTAATAAGACATTTTAATTTTTATTTTAATTTTTAATTTAAAATTATTATAAAAAATTTTTTTATTAAAAAGTATCGGTTTTATAATTTTTTAAAAATTCATTTTTAAAACTAACAAAATTATTGTTGGATATTGCATTCCTTGCATCTTTAACTAAGTTAAAAATAAAATATAAATTATGAATTGATAGTAAGATACTTGATAAAATTTCTCTGCTTTTATATAAATGTTTAATATAAGCTTTAGAATAACTTCTGCAAGTATAACAATTACAAGACTCATCAACTGGAGAAAAATCATCAGTAAATTTTGCATTTCTTAAATTTATTTTGCCAAATTTAGTAAAAGCACTTCCTGTTCTTGAAATTCTTGTTGGTAAAACACAATCAAACATATCAACTCCACAATTAATTGCTTCAAGAATTCCAATGGGATCACCTAATCCCATTACATAAAGTGGTTTTTTGTTATCAATATAACCTACTGTATAATCTATCATTTCTATAGTTTGTTCTCTTTTTTCACCAACACTTAAACCTCCAAGAGCTATTCCTGAAAATTCCATATTAGAAATAGCTTCTGCACAATATTTCCTTAAATTTTTATTAAAACCACCTTGTATTATTCCGAAAAGCTTTGAATTAATATTTTCGTGCTTCTTGAACTCTCTAACAGACAGTCTTGCCCATTTTAATGTTCTTTTAGCAGCATCAGTTATTACTCTTTCAGGAGCATCAAAGCTACTGCATTCATCTAAAACCATCATTATATCTGAATCTATTTTAATTTGCATTTGAACTACTTTTTCAGGTGTAAAAAAATGTATTGATCCATCTATAATTGACCTGAATTCAACCCCATCTTCCAATACTTTTCTTGTATCACTTAAACTGAATACTTGAAATCCACCGCTGTCAGTTAAAATACTTTTTCCCCAGTTTGAAAAATTATGAAGACCTCCAGCTTTTTCAATAATTTCTATTCCTGGCGAAAGATATAAATGGTAAAGATTGGACAATATTATTTCGCATCCCATTTCATTAAGCTGTTCATTTAAAACAGCTTTTACAGTTGCCTTTGTACCTACAGGCATAAAAACAGGTGTAAATATTACATTTCTTGAAGTAGTTATTTTACCTGTTCTTGCTTTTGAATTGCTGTCTTTTTTTAATATTTCAAAATATCCCATAATTATTAAACCTTAAACCTGTTTTTTAGTAAATTTTTAGTAAACTCATTTTTATTTAATTTATTTTTTTATTTTCATTTAGTAATTTCGTGTTTAATATTTCTTTATTTCTTTATAATTGCCGGTTAAAAATTTTTAATTATTTTAATTGTTACTTTATAAGCATGCAATCTCCAAAACTAAAAAATCTATATTGATTTTCAATAGCAATTTTATAAGCATTTAATATATTTTCTCTACCAGCAAATGCACTTACTAAAACGATAAGAGTTGATTTAGGAAGATGAAAGTTAGTAATAAGCATATCAATTATTTTAAATTTATATCCTGGATAAATATATAAATCAGTTTTACCCTTGCAGTTTTTTAAAACACCGTGTTCAGTCATTATTGTTTCTAAAACTCTTGTTGTTGTAGTCCCGACTGATATCACTTTCCCGCCATTTGTTTTTGAATTTATAATACTCTTTACAGCACTTTCGGATATACTGAACTTTTCAGTATGTATTTTGTGTTTTTTTATATCTTCTTCAATAATAGGCTTAAAAGTATCAAGACCAATCTCAAGATCAACTTTGGCAATATAAACACCTTTATCCTGCAATTTTCTAATAAGTTCTTTTGTGAAGTGAAGACCTGCTGTTGGTGCAGCAACAGATCCTTCTTTTTTTGCATAAACTGTCTGGTAAAATGAGCTGTCAAAATTTCTATTTTTTATGTAAGGCGGCAGTGGAACCCGGCCATATTTTTCAAGTATTTTCTTAGCTGATATATTAAAATTTATTAAGGCCCTTCCTTCTTCTAATTTTTCTAAAACTTCAAAAAAAATATTTTCATTTTCATCAATAAAAACTTTATCATTTTCTTTTAATCTTTTTGAAGGTCTAAGTAAAACTATAAAATTATTATTTTTCTTTTTTTCAAGAATAAAACACTCAATTTTTGCCCCTGTTTTTTCCTTTTTTCCAAAAATTCTTGCATTAATTACTTTGGATTCATTTATAACTATGACATCATTACAATTTATATAATTTATTATGTTATAAAAAATATCATGTTTAATTTCTCCGCTTTTTTTATCTAAAACCAATAACTTTGCTTTATCCCTTTCAATTAATGGTGTTTGAGCTATTAAATTTTCAGGTAATTTATAATCAAATAAATCTAATTTCATAAATAACTTAAACTTTAAAATAAACTTTCATATCCAACAGGTTTTTTTATACCCATATGTTTATATGCCAGTTCGGTTGCCATTCTTCCCTTTGAAGTTCTTTTTATAAATCCTATTTGAACAAGATATGGTTCGTAAACATCTTCAATTGTATTTATCTCTTCACCAATTGAAATAGCAATTGTTCCTACACCGACAGGGCCACCATTAAATTTATTTAAAATAGTATCCAGTATTTTTTTATCTATAACATCGAGACCAAGGGTATCAATATCCATTTTTGTTAATGCCATTTCTGCAACTGAAAAATCTATTATCCCATTTCCGCTAGTAATTGCATGATCTCTTACTCTTTTAAGTAACCTGTTGGCAATTCTTGGAGTACCTCTTGCTCTTTTAGCTATTGAAACTGCTCCATCATAAGTTATATCTACTCCTAAAATTTTTGCTGACCTTAAAATAATTTTTATTAAATCTTCAACTGTGTAATAATCAAGTCTTAAATTTACACCAAACCTGTCTCTTAAAGGTGAGGCAAGAAGGCCAGTTCTCGTTGTAGCTCCTATTATTGTAAATGGAGAAATATCAATTCTTATTGATTTTGCAGATGGACCTTTACCTATAATTATATCAAGCTTGTAATCTTCCATTGCCGGATATAATATTTCTTCAACTGATCGGTTTAACCTATGAATTTCATCTATAAACAATACATCGAATTTTTCAAGATTTGTAAGTATTGCAGCTAAATCTCCTGTTCTTTCAATTGCCGGACCTGAAGTGATTTTAAAACTTACTCCAATTTCATTTGCTATAATTTCTGCAAGACATGTTTTACCAAGTCCTGGAGGACCTGAGAGTAAAACATGATCAAGGGGTTCATTTCTTTTTCTTGCAGAATCTATAAATATAGCTAAATTTTCAATAATTTTTTTTTGTCCTATAAATTCCGAAATATATCTTGGTCTTAAACTCTTATCAAGCTCTATATCTTCACTTTTAAGTTTAACGTCTACTTCACTATCAGCGTTTTCATTATTATTATATTCTTTTTTATTCTTATTTATATTTTCCTTCTTACTGATAATTTTATGCCTCCTTTAAAGCAGCCTTTAAAATATCCTCTATATTTGCTTTATCTATATATTGCTTATCTATTTTTGATAAAATTTTTTGAATTTCATTATTTGTATATCCTAAACTTTTTAAAGCTTCCTTAACTTCTATAATTTTTGTATTACCCCACGGTATTTCTTCTTTAGATATCATATCTTCTGTAACTTTATCTTTTAATTCAAGAATTATTCTCTCACTTAATTTATTACCAACACCTGGAACTCTCCTTAGCATTTCAGAATTTGCTCTAACAATTATATTACTTAATTCTTCGCTACTGTAAATAGAAAAAATGCCTAAGGCAATTTTAATTGAGACACCTGAAACATTTATTATTTTTAAAAATAACTCTTTTTCTTTTTGATTTATAAATCCTACAAGAATGATTCCATCCTCTCTTACATGCAAATAGGTATCACAGGAATAATTTGAATTTAACTCAGGAAGTTTCTCAAATAATCTGGATGAAATCATTATCTCAAAACCTATACCTGAGGCTTCAAGAATTATTTTTGATAAACTTTTATATATTAACTTACCGCTTATTCTTGCTATCATAAAATATTTTAATTAATGTTCTAACCAATAAGATTTAAAAATTAATTTTTGAAAATATAATTAATAAAAAAATTAAGAACATAATAATTTATGTTTTAATTACCTCGAGGAACTGATAGTTGCAAACCCCAAGTGTAAATAGATCAATTTAATTATATTAAACATATACAGACATAATAAACTAAAATTAAATAAAGTTTAATCTTTTAAATTATTATATATTGCTTTTATTTTTAACACTTTCATAAAATTTACTGCTGTTTGAATGACATATTGCAATAGCTAAGCTGTCCCATGCATCATCTTTTTCAGGTAAATTTGCTTTATCTATATTAAGCAGTACTTTAACCATGTATTTTATCTGATCTTTTGTTGCTCTACCATAGCCGACTATAGCTTGTTTAATTTCAAGAGGGGTATATTCAAATACTTCAATATTTTTATTATTTGCACAAAGCAAAATAACGCCCCTTGCCTGACCAACATTTAAAGCAGTTTTTGCATTGGAAGCAAAGAAAATCTCTTCAATTGCAACACAATGAGGATTAAATTTTGTAATTATATCATTAACAAAATAATAAATTTCTGAAAGTCTTTCTTCAATTCTTTTTCCCTTGAGAGTTTCAATACATCCACAATATAAAACTTTATATCTTCGAGAAGCAACATCATATTCAATTACACTAATCCCTGTTGTTTCAAGACCAGGATCAATGCCTAATATTCTTTTGTTTTCTTGCAGCATTTGTTAAAGAAAAATTTAAGATTCTATTTCTTCAAGCATTCCCTCTTCAATTTCCAAGTTAGTATATACATTTTCTACATCATCATAATCATCTAAAGCATTGATAATTTTTAAAGCTTTTTCTGTTTCATTTTTTGATAACTTAACTGTTGACTTTGGAATTAATAAAATATCAGTAAATTTTACATCTATGCCATTTTTTATTAAGCTGTTTTTTACCTCATTTAATTGCGCAGGCTCAACTTTTATCTCATATGCTTCATCAGTTTCTTCAATATCTTCAGCTCCACTATCAATAGATTTTAACATAAAGTCATCATAATCTTTTACAGATTCTTTATTAATGGTAATAATTCCTTTTCTTTCAAACATCCATGCAACACAACCAGTTTCACCTAGATTTCCATTATTTCGTGAAAAAATACTTCGTATATCTGCAGCAGTTCTATTTTTATTTTCAGTCGTTACGTCAACCATAATTGCAATTCCACCAGGACCATATCCTTCGTATGTGATATGTTCAAACTTTGCACCTGCCATTTCTCCTATTCCTTTTTTTATAGCCCTTTCAATATTATCCTGAGGAAGATTATATTCTTTTGCTTTTGCTATAGCATTTGCAAGTGCATTATTGTTATCAGGATCTCCACTGCCTCCTTCTCGCGCAGCAACTGAAATCATTCTTGAAAGCTTGCCAAAAATATTTCCTCTTTTTGCATCTTCTTTTGCTTTCTTATGTTTTATTGAATGCCATTTTGAGTGCCCGGACATATTAATTCTCCCTTTTAAACCTTTTTATGATTTTTTATCATTTTCAAAAAATATTCATGAATTCTTGTATCATCCTGAAGTTCGGGATGAAAAGTACTCACTAATACATTTTTTTGTCTTGCTAAAATTATATTATTATTAATTTTAGATAATATATCAACTTCTGGACCAGCATTTATTATTCTTGGAGCTCTTATAAAGATTGCTTTAAATTTTTTTCCACTATCAAATTCAAGTGAAATATATTCTTCAAAACTATCAATTTGTCTTCCATATGAATTTCTTTCTACTTCAATATCAATATAGCCTAAACCAAAATCTTCGTTTATTACTTTTTTTGCAATTAAAATCAATCCGGCACATGTACCATAAATTACTTTTCCAGAATTATAAAAATCATCAAGATAAATTTTAAAATTATATTTTTTTATTAACTTATTAATTGTGGTGCTTTCTCCACCTGGAATAATAAGCCCATCTATATTTTTAAGCTGTTCAGGAAATTTAATTTCCTGAGCATTTGCTCCACATTTTTTTATGGAATTAATATGCTCCCTGAAAGCTCCCTGAAGAGCTAAAACTCCAACTGTTATAAAATTTACACCTTTTTTAAGCATATTTATTTTTTATTATATTTACCAGCCTCTTACTGACAGCAATTCTTCTTTAGGTATTTTAGAAAGTTCCATGCCATACATAGCATTACCAAGCCCTTTAGATACCTTGGCTAGTATCTCAGGATTATTGAAATGAGTAGTTGCTTCAACTATAGCTTTTGCCATTTTCATTGGATTTTCTGATTTAAATATTCCAGAACCAACAAATATACCATCAGCACCAAGTTGCATTATTAAAGCTGCATCAGCAGGAGTTGAAATTCCACCTGCAGAAAAATTAACAACAGGAAGTTTTCCAGTTTCATGAACATTAAGAACTAATTCATAAGGAGCACCCATTTCTTTTGCAACTGTCATAAGTTCTTCCTTAGGTAAAGAAGCAACTTTTTTAATCTCATCTCTTATGGTTCTCATATGCCTTACAGCTTCAACAACATTGCCAGTGCCTGCTTCTCCTTTTGTTCTTATCATTGCAGCACCTTCGCCTATTCTTCTTAAAGCTTCACCTAAATTAGTTGCACCACAAACAAATGGAACTTTAAAATCCCATTTATTTACATGATATTTTTCATCCGCAGGTGTTAATACTTCACTTTCATCTATATAATCTATTCCTATTGCTTCAAGTATCTGAGCTTCTGCAAAATGACCTATTCTGCATTTTGCCATAACAGGAATTGTAACAGCATTCATAATCTTTAAAATTATCTCAGGATCTGTCATTCTTGCAACTCCACCTGCAGCTCTTATATCAGCTGGTATCCTTTCCAATGCCATTACTGAAACAGCTCCTGCTTCTTCAGCAATTTTAGCTTGTTCTACTGTAGTAACATCCATTATCACTCCACCTTTAAGCATTTCAGCAAGACCTGTCTTTAGTTTTAAAGTACCTTTTTCCATTTTTTAAATTACCTCCTAATTATTATTCCCTATTCCAAGAGACATTATATCAAGTCTTTTTATTCTTTCATCTATTGGCGGATGAGTACTAAATAAATTAGAAAAAATAGGCTTATTTTTTTTAGTTAAAGGATCTGCTATAAACATGTGAGATGTTGCACTGTTTGCACTTTCAATCTGACTCTCTGCACTTATTTTTCTTAATGCATTAGCAAGACCTGCTGGATACCTTGTAATTAAAGCACCATTGCTGTCAGCTAAAAATTCTCTATTTCTGCTTATTGCCATTCTTATTATTGTACCTATTATTGGAGAAAGTATAATTAAAACAAGACCAATAATAAGAAGTATTAATGCAAATATGCCTCCTGCCCCATTACGTTCATTTGATCTTCGCCTTCCGCCTCCAAAGAAAAAACTTCTTAAAATAATATTACTTGCTATTGAAAGCATGCCAACAAAAATAACTATAATTGTTCCAAGAAGAATGTCATAATTTTTTATATGAGAAAGTTCATGAGCTATAACTCCTTTAAGTTCCTCATTATTTAATTTATTAATTATGCCTCTTGTTAATACTATTACTCCATTTTTTGGATTTCTTCCAGTTGCAAATGCATTCATTCCTTCTTCTTCAATAATATAAATCTTAGGCATGGGAATTCCTGCGGCAATTGAAAGTCCCTCAACCATATAGTTAACTCTTATATCTGTTTCTTTATCTATTGGATGTGCTTTTGAAATTTGCAGTACAATTTTATCACTATAATAATAACTTGCAAAACTGGTAATTAAAGCAATTATAAAGGCAATTATTAAAATTGCTATTGAGAAATAATTACCCGTTCCATATCTATAATCAAATATAAAGCCAATTAAAAAACCTATGACTCCAATAAATAATATAAAAAAAATAATAATAAAAACTGATTTTGCTTTATTAGCTGCAATCTGCTGATACATTAATTATTTCACCAACCATTTTTTATAAATTTTATTGCTGCTTAAGTAAATTGAACTTTAACTGGTTCTCTTGCAGCAGACTCTTCAACTAAAAAATAGTCTTTTGCTTTAAAATTAAACATCCCTGCAAAAACATTCCCGGGGAAAGTTTGAATTCTTGTATTAAACTGCATAACCATATCATTATAAAACTGTCTTGCAAAAGCTATATTACTTTCAATTCCCTGTAATTCTTCCATTAGCTTTGTAAAATGAGCATCAGCTTTTAAATTAGGATAATTTTCAGCAACAGCAAACAACGATTTTAAAGTTCCTGTTATAACATTATCACCTTGCGCCTGATCCTTAACACTGCTTGCATTTAAACCT
>JAMDEN010000164.1 GCA_023487035.1 Actinomycetota bacterium | reverse complement strand
TAAAGCATTCAATAAAGCAATTCGCAAGCTTGACTTTTGAAAAACAAAAATATAATATAACAATATACTATTATTACTATTAAATTAGTAGTAATTAAAATTATAAAATAAGAATATTTTATAAAACAAGTGAAAAACAATAAAAAGAAAAAGTTGGTAAAGTTTTTAAACAGCGCTGAAAATACTACATTTATTATTAATAACGATAAAGCTAATATAATTCAAAAACCTGACTACCGATTATTTTTAGGAATTTTTTTTATTTCAACTGCTCTTTTATCTTTTGAAATCACAATAACCAGGATTTCTTCAATTATTTTTAGTTACAACTATGTTTTTTTAATAGTTTCGCTTGCTATTTTAGGATTAGGTTGCGGTGGTATATTTGCTTATCATAAATTAAGGGATAAGGCAATTTCATTTTTAAATTCAAATTTATATAACATTATTTCATTTTACAGCAGTTTATTTGCTCTTTCAGTAACCTTTTTTATAATTCTGACAACATTAATACCTTTCTTCACTTCCGGTTTTCTTTTTTTCATTATTTCTTTTTTGCCCTTTTTCTTTGTTGGATTTTTAATGGCAGCAATATTCAGGACCTTTCCACATGAAAGTTTTAAAATGTATGCTTTTGATTTGCTGGGTGCTTCAAGCGGAGCTGTGTTGGTTATATATGGATTGAATAAATTTGGTGGAGTAAATCTCACACTTTTAATTGGCATTTTGGGAGTGATATCAGTATTTCTTCTCATGAATTGGAACAAGAGAAATATTTCTTTTAAGAGAATTATTTCAATTTCAGTAATTACTTTTTTTATTACTTCAATATTTATCACAAATATGTTATTCGGTTTCTTAGGCGAAATACCGGTAAGAAATGAAATTTTAAAAGATTTAAGCAATGTATTAGCTCATTCCAATTCAGAAATTGTTGAGAGCAGATGGAGCGCATTCGGCAGAGTAGATTTAATTAAATCACTTGATAATCCCGACAGCATGGGATTATTTATTGATGGGGCTGCAGGAACAGAAATGTATAAATTTAGTGGTAATACAGAAAAAACCTACACCAATATGGATTATCTGTCACGCAATTTATTAATGGCATTTCCTTTCCTTTTTATTGATGATAACCAGAAGGACAATATGCTTGTCATTGGTCCAGGTGGCGGCCGCGAGATACTACTGGGTTTAATTAATAAAGTCAAGTTCATTAAAGGAGTAGAAGTAAACAAAGATTTTATTGATATTGTAAAAGATTACAAGGACTATAATGGAGGAATTTATACCAATTTTGAAAATGTTGATATTGTTGCCGGTGAAGGAAGGAATTTTATTAGAAACAGCAATGAAAAATTCGATATAATAATGATGACATTGCCTAATACCAAAAGTTCCAGAAGCATTGAGGGATATGCTTTAACTGAAAATTATCTTTTTACAGTTGAATCCATACAAGATTATTTTAATCATTTGACACAGGAAGGAGAAATTATAGTTGTTTTACATGACCGTGTAGAAGTAATGAGATTTATTACCACGTCTTTAAGAGCCCTTGAAAATTTGGGTATAAACAATAAAGAAGCGATGGATCATATCTATACTGTTGGAAAGGAAATGATGCCCCTTGTTGTCCTTAGAAAAGATCCTTTTTTTATTAGTGAATCTAATAAATTACATGAATATATGCACCTTTTGGAACTTGATTCAGAGCAAAATTATATCCCTCATATTAAGCAGGAAATTTTAAAATATAAACATTCTGATGGGACTATTATGGAACATTTAATGTTTAATGACTCTTTAGTAAATTTATCCAGAGGAGATATCAGCCTAAAAGAGCTTATAAAACCATATTATTATGATATAAAACCTGTTGTTGATGACCGGCCATTTTTCTTTGATAAGAAGTCGGGGATTTCAAATAACTTGCTTATTTTATTTGTTATAGCAATTATAGTTAATTTTTCAGTCATTGTTCCGCCTTTGAAAATTGGCAGAAAAAGAAAATCCTTCTTCAAACTTGTTTTATTATTTTTATTATTAGGTGCCGGTTTTATGATGATAGAATTATCCTTTTTCCAAAAACTAACCTTTTATATGAGCTCACCAACAATTTCCCTGGCTGTAATTCTTTCTTCATTACTTGCAGGAATGGGGATAGGCAGTATTTTAAGCAAGAGAATATTCTTAGGCAAGAATATTAAAAGACTTATCATTTTTACTATGCTGATATTCATAGCAGTAACTGGTTTTTTCTTTATTATACCTATTATTATGAATAATTTAGCAGGATCAGGCATACTAGTTAAAGCTGTCATTGCATCTCTGATACTGGCTCCTATAGGATTTATCCTGGGAGTTCCTTTCCCTACAGGTATTGATCTGGCTAAAGAAATGGGGTTCGAAGGTTCTATAACCTGGCTCTATGGAATAAATGGAACTATGTCTGTTTTAGGTTCAGTTATTGCTATGATAATTGCCACAACTTTCGGTTTTACCATGGCTTTAATTTTGGGAACATTAAGTTATCTTATTATATCAATTATATTCATGTTAAGAAAAAAAGAATTACAATCTGATATCACCTGAGATCAGCATCTTATTATTATTGGGAGATCAGATTATTATTACCAACATTAATATGATAGATAGGAAGTGAAATATATGGCACAATTTAGTAATATACTTGAGGCAATAGGACGTACACCTTTAATAAAGTTAAATAATTTAACAAAAGAAACAAAATCCAGTATATATGTAAAAGCCGAATTTCTTAATCCCG
>JAMDEN010000060.1 GCA_023487035.1 Actinomycetota bacterium | reverse complement strand
AATAGTAGCCGGAGTAGGGAAGATGCACTATAAAACATTCCTGGCATTTAATGTAATAGGAGGGGCATTATGGGCATTAAGTGTGCCAATAGCAGGTTATTATCTGGGAAGAGTGATTCCAAATGTGGATAAATACATGATCCCAATAGTTATAATTATTGTTATTGTATCAGCAATTCCTGCAATGATTGAATTTTTTAAGGGAAGAAAGAAAAAACCTGTATTAAATAAATCAGAAAAAAATTAAAGTTATTGATCATCTTAATATTATTGGATTTTTAATTTCTGCACCTGTAAAATATTTAGCTCTTAATTCCACAAGTAATAAAAAATCAGAAAAAAAATCAGAAAAATATTTGACACGAACATTTGTTCGGTGTATTATAAATAAAATTACGAACATATGTTTGCTTTTTTTTAAATTATTTCTTGATAAATAATTGACAAAAAAGTTTAAATTAAGAAAAAAATAAGATTAATTTTTCAAAAATAAAAAATTGAATTATTTAGAAGAAGCAAAATTAATAATAACTGATGTAAAAAAATAAAGTTGATCAATTTTGATGGAGGACGATATGTACAATAAAACAGCAATAAACATAGTATACATCATAACAATGATAGTAGTTTTTATTCTGGTTATTACGGCAATTTACACTAATCTTGATAAGTTTTTACCGTGGCATATTGAAAAATATACTCAGATAAATGTAGAAAACGGTATAAACATTGATGAAATAATTTCAAAATACTCAACAATTAAGGATAAGGCAGCCTTTATTGCAGAAGTTAAGAGGGTAAATAAACTTGAAAGTCTGGAAAACTTAAACAAGAAATCAATCATAATACCCGTAATAGAATCAGAATAATTTCTAAAATATCCTTTATTTTTTTAAATTTAAAAAAGATCTTACATTATTCAGTTATAATTAAAATAATAAATGATTTTATTAATAATTGTTTTTATTTAATCCAATTTTTAATTTAAAATAATACTTATTTCATAAATTCTAATTTAACTTTGAAAAATAACTTGATTTCCCGGTTGAGGCAATAGTGGTAAGAAGGTAATTAATTTGGACTTAAAAATAAAAATTATTGATAGCTCACTTCCAATTCCAAAATATGCTCATGAAAGTGATGCAGGGTTGGATTTATACAGCACAATAGATTCCATCTTAAAACCTTTTGAAAGAAAATTGATACCGACAGGAATAAAAATAGCCATACCGCAAGGATATGCAGGATTTGTGCAGCCAAGATCAGGCCTTGCTATTAATCACGGAATCAGTATGGTCAATACACCGGGCTTAATTGACAGCGGCTACAGAGGCGAGATTAAGGCAATAGTGATCAATCTAGACCCTGTAAACAGCTTTGAGATAAAAAAGGGTGATAAAATATGCCAGCTTGTATTTTTAAAAGTTGAACATGCCAACCTTCTATTTCAGGAAGACCTTGAGGAATCAGATAGGGGAGACAGGGGATTTGGAAGCACAGGCACTAATAATAAGGATAAATAAATAAGGTAATTATACTCTCAAGACAGGTATGAGGTTTAATGTGACTTTTTAAATAGCTCATAGAAAAAAATTGATATATTTACTATTAGATAATTATGGTGGTAAAATTATTTATAAAGAATTAAAAAACGAGGGGGGATATTTATGAAAGCAATAGATGTCGCAAAATATTTCCTATATAAAGCAAATCAAGAGGGTGATTTAATAACAAATTTGAAGATGCAGAAGTTATTGTATTATGCCCAGGCATGGTATTTAGTGAATTTTGGTAAAACCTTATTTGATGACCAAATTTTAGCTTGGAGTTTAGGACCAGTTATAAAAAGTGTTTATGATGAGTTTAAGGAATTTAGACACACACCTATTATATTTGAAGATAATTTTGGGCAAATTATTAAACAATTTAATAAAGAAGATTTAAATTTTTTAGATGAATTTTATGACCAATTTAACAGTTATTCTGCACATGATTTAGTTAATATGTCCCACAATGAAGATCCTTGGAAAAAAGCATACAAAACCTTTTCTCAAGTAATTAAACCTGAAGCAATGAAAGAATTTTATACAAAATTATATGAAAAAAATAATAAAAAATAAGGAATATTATAGGTGGGTAAAAAAAAGAAAAAGCTAAAAATAATAAAACCTGAACCCACAAAACATGAATCTCAATATAAATTTGTAAAATCTAAACCAGCATATAGAGAAAAGAAGCCAGTTTTTGCTTTTAACTATTATCTTTGTGATAGCAAAAATTGTTCATTTGAATCAATAAAATCAATTAAAAGTTTTCATATTCTTTTTAAAAATCTTAAAGGTATGTCTTCGCTAACTTGGCAAAAAATTAAAGATTCTCATCAATACCATGCTCATGAAATAAATTGGACAAAGAAAGATATACCTAAGGATATTAAACAATTACAATATATTGATGAGATTAAAGATCTGTCGCTCTTTCAGTTCAAGGCTTTTGATATTAAAGAAACCAGAATTCTTGGATTATTCAACCATGATTGCATTTTTGAGATAGTGGGTCTTGATAAAGATCATGGAATTTATGGAAAAGATAAATGAATAATTTATCATTTTTTTAAGGGTTTTGTAGTTCCTATAATAGATATTATGTAAACTTGTATATTTATAATATTTTAACAATAAAGTTATCCCCTCTTAATAAAAGTATTTAGATTTTTCATATCTTTTCATATCAATATTCAGAAATAAAATTTTTAAGAAGATAAACATTTTTCTGATTTTTACTTTAATAATTACTTTAATAATATTTAATAAAATCTTTAAGGATTATTATATTGGAATTTTG
>JAMDEN010000034.1 GCA_023487035.1 Actinomycetota bacterium | reverse complement strand
GATGTACACCAATAATACACATTTCTTTTTAATGTTTTGTCTTTCATACCAGAAAGTAGTTCATCTTTTGTGCACATTATCTGCAAAGGTATTCCGTCAGCATCTCTATGCAATTCATCAAGTTTATCAAATCCTCTTGGAGTGTTGAAATCATCTAATATGCTTATACCTGTAATAAATTTAGTATTTGAAACTTCTTTTACCAAATGAATAGCATTTGAATGCATATGAATGAATTGACCCCCAAAATATTTCCCAATCTCTTCGTAATAAGGTTTACCAAATTTCCTCCAGATTTCGGGACTGCAATTGCCATAAACATCCACTCCATTCCAAATTTGGTTTCCGGGAAGCCAAATAAAAAACATTTCAAAAAATCCATCCCTATATCTCTCAACATATTTTCTTTGGTCATTTATGTATTTAATGAAAAATTCAACGGACTTATCTATCATTTTTGCTACAAGCTGCGGATTATCATAGATTTCCAGATATACATTCTGGCCTATTATAAAATCTACAAATACAAGTCCCATTATCACTTCCGTTATGCTGACCGGAAATAATCCTCTTGCGTTTTCAGCAAAATACCTGACCATTTCCATCTGGTATTTAATCCATTTATTATCCGGGTCATATTTTATCTTTGAGAAATCAAATCCCCTTAAGTTGCTGGCAATGGGTAATGAATAAACACCCTGTGATGTAAATGATAACTCCCCTCCAAAATAATTAGACACCGCTGATCCCAGGCTTGCCCTTGCAACAGGTATTGAATCGTCCAGCAATTCTGCAGTCTTTTCATAATAAACTTTATAACAATTAAACAATTTTTTATAATCCGGTGAATATTGCATTTGGTCTACATAAAAATCCATAAAGTATAGCCCTTCGATATCTATTTTTATCAGTATCCTATCAGTAAAATTTTGCGTCCATAATTTACCATGCCTTATTACCACATCATCCATATTCTTTTTATACCTAAATTCCATACTAATAAAACTACCTTTCTGCTTCTCATTTAATGATTTTTTTTATAATCCAAATCAGTATCCCTGAATAACATAAACATCTAAGCCTAAATCTTTAAGTGTTTGCTCAACTATACCCTGGCCATTATTTTCATATCCGTAAGGAATCATATTAATTGTATTTTTTGAAATAAGTTCTCCATGAATATCTGTTAGCCATTTTTACTATTATCAATGTAACTAATTATTTTATCCTTCATTTTTATTGTACTACCTTTTCTATTGACTCAATTCAAAAATAAACATAAATACATCATCAACTTTAAATTTTCTATAATAAAACTCATACTATAGACTTGTATTTCAATTTATTCAAACAAATATGATCCAAAAATTAAAATATCGGCGCCACTTTCAATGACTCTGTTTTCTGTTTTGCTATTTATCCCACCATCAACAGAAATTGTAATTTTAAGATTATTTTCTTCTATAATTTTTTTTAAGTTCTTTATTTTTTTAAGAGATTCTTCATTAAACTTCTGCTCACCAAACCCTGGATATACGCTCATCACAACAACATTATCAATTAAACTCTTATGTCCCCAAACAGCATCAATTCCCAGTTCGGGGTCTATTGCCACAGAGGCTAAGGCATTTTTAGTTCTTATGTATCTTAATTCTCTTTCAAGCTTACAGGTTTGAGGATGAACAGTAATGATTTGACAGCCAGAATCTATAAACATATCAATATATTCTCCTGGATTTTCAATCTCCAAGTGCGCCTGAAAAGGTAATTTGGTTAAGTTTCTTAGTGATTTTATTATAGTGGCATTAAAAGCAAAATTTTTTACAAAATGTCCATCCATTATATCAAAATGAAATCCTGTAAAACCCTTTTTCTCTGTGTCCCCAATTATTTTTTTGTAATCCGATGCATCTGCCGATAATAAAGATGCATATTTTTTTACCATCTTTAATCTCTATCTATTTTTCCCAATTAAATCATAAATTTTCAATCGCTAGTTTTATAGCACCTTCGACAGGCTTCTTCTCAAGTTGTATAAACTTTATCTTAGGAAATTTTTTAGATAATACTTCAACAATAATATCTTTAAAATATTTCTTACACTTAAAGAGTCCCCCGCTCATAACTAAATCAAAATATTTATTCTCCAAATTCAGTTTTTTCACAACAACCGAAACAGATAATACCAATTCTTTTGTATTATTTTCATATATTTCAATGCATTTTTTATCTCCCTTTTCAGCTGCTTCTTCAACCAATTTTGCAATACTAGCCATTTTTTTCTTTGAAAAAGGTTTTTTATAAACCCACCTTGATAAATCTAATTCATTTTTCAATTTTAATTTATCCAAGAGAATTTTATTTAAAAGAGTCTTTTCTCCTCTACCATCAAATGCCCTTATGCAGGCTTTAAGACCATCCAAACTTATTGCATATCCACTACCTTCATCACCCAAAATATAATCCCATCCGGTTGTTTTAGCCTCCACTCCATTTTCATTAATGCCATAACAGCTAATTCCAGTTCCGCAAATGACAATAATTCTATTTTTATTATTGCTTCCTGCAAAAAGAGCTATTTTTGCATCATTACATATTATTGTCTTTTTATAATTTAGAAGTTTTTTTATTTTCCTATTAAAAACTATTTTTTTATAAATTTTAAAATCTACCTCATCATCCAGCCCTGCTAAACCAAAACAAGCACTTTTAAAAGTAACTTTATTTAAATTAATTCTATCTATAGCCTTGAGTATTCCATTGTTCATATTTATTATTGATTTTTCTATTCCAATATCTTTGTAATTTGTTGGGCCTGAGATGACTTCAGTAATTTTCTTTCCATTAAT
>JAMDEN010000086.1 GCA_023487035.1 Actinomycetota bacterium | reverse complement strand
CATGATCGACATGCCCGATAGTTCCGATATTCATATGAACTTTATTTCTTGTAAATTTCTCTTTAGCCATCTGTTTTCTTCCTTTCTTAAATATAAAAATTTGTTTTAAATTACTTAAAACTTTAACAAACAGATAAATTGTTGTAATTAAATTATAATGTTAAATAATGTTAAATAATAAAATTATAAATATATATAAATGTCAAAAAACATCCATGCTGCTTTAATAAATGACCTCTTATGCTAACTTCTTGTTTAAATATACTTTAAATAAAAATAATTAAAAATAAAAATAATAAAAATAATAAAAATAAAATAATAAAAACAGTATAAGTATAAGTGTAATTAGCTATACTGCAACGTTATATACCTTAATGGTAGCGGTGATTGGATTCGAACCAATGACATCACGGGTATGAACCGTGTGCTCTGACCAACTGAGCTACACCGCCATATCACAAAAAATAATTATATCAAATATTAAAATTATATTAAAAATAATAAAAAATAAATATATGCTTTTAAATGATTAAATTGAAAATCTTCATAAATTATGAAGTAAAAGGCAATTTTATAAAAGAAGCTAAAGCATGTCAATACAAATTACAGGAATTGTTATTTAAAAAAGAAACAAAAATAATATAAAATTTTTTAACTCCACTGTTTCTGTTTTATGGTTTAACTTCAAAAGGGAAAACCCCAACAAGTTTATCGCCTACCCATATTTTATATTCATATTTACCAGCAGGAATGTTTACAGGCTCGCTTCCTGCAAATCCACCTTTTTTTATAACCATTGGAAATTCTGTTTTTTCTCTTATATTCTTTTTTGCATTAACATCATAAATTGCATTTGAAAGTTTAGTATCTTTTAATAAATTTCCATAAATTACAATCTGATCCCTGCCATTAGAAACAAATATATTATCGCCTTTTTTTAAGTCGAGTGGAAGTTTACCGTTTTCTGGCAGTTTTCCAAGACCTAACTCAGTAAAATATTCCTTAAAAGCAGCTTCATCAGGCTTTTCTGATAATGTCTGACTTTGCTGTTCATTCAAAGATGTTGCTGAATTAGCTTCAGATGTGCCTTCAGCTATAGTTGTAGACGTCGCTGGTGCCGTAGAATTTGTTCTTTCAGAAATTTTAAGAATAGAACAGGAAATTAAAGGTAAAAGCATAATAATTAAAAGTATAATAAATATATTTTTTAAAATCTTTTTTTTATTATCCATATTATACATAATCTTTTTTCTCCCTCCTTCTTTCTCTAAACAAACCTTAAATTAAGAAATAATCCACCAATAATTAAAACACAATTCAAAATTATTTTTAATGTTTTTAATATAAATATTCAGACTCGATCGAAATAAAATTTTTAAAATTAATGAACCAATAATAAAAACATAATAAATTTTATAAAAGTTATTATATCACTTTTAATATTAATATTAATATTTTAATTATATCATTCTTTAATAACTTTACAAATATCCTGATATGATAGCCCTAATAATTCAGCACCTACAGGTTGCAGTGTCAGTAAATCGGGAAAATATCAAAATTTTTTAAGTCACAAATAAATTTCATTTTAAATATTTAAATTTACAGTTTATTTAAGTCTTAATCAATTTTAATATACAATTTTTTTTAAAGAAATTAATTTATTTCAAGGAAAAAACAAAATAAATTAATAAAAAATTAATAAAAATTTAATTTTACTATTGATAATACAGAAATTAAGCTTAAAATATATTCAATTATTACTATTTATTTTATGAGGTAAAGATGGCTACAAAGGCTAAAGGCGCAGGAAAAGGCAAAAAAAAATAAGTGTTTTTTTAATAAGCCCTGTACAGCTTTATTTAGTTTGTACAGGGCTTTTGTTATTTTTAAAATGAAATAATCATAATATAATTACATCAAGGTCTTAATTAAAAAATTTAAAACTTATAAGATAGAAACTAATATTTATTTTACATTGCAGATTGTTTAATAAAAACTGAAAAATTAAATTTCAAATTTAAATTAGTTTTTAATATTTTTAATTGCTGAAAAAATTGTGCATGTTTCAAATGACAGTTTTTCTATCTTAACATCCGACCATCCTGCAGATTTTAAAATGCTGGCAAATTCATCTGTTAAAGGAAATTTCCTGATAGTTTCAACTAAATACTGGTAAGCTTTTTTATTTTTAGTAATAAAACCCCCGATATTTACAAGAATTTTATTCATATAAAAACTGTAAATCTTTCTAAATAATGGATTTTGCGGAAAATTAAATTCCATTATAACAAGTCTGCCTCCCGGTTTAGTTATCCTGAAAAATTCTTTTAATGCTTTTGCTCTATCTATTATATTTCTTATTCCAAATACTATTGTAATAATATCAAAATAATTGTCCTGAAAATCCAAATCTGTTACATCCCCTTGCCTAAATTCTATTTTAAAATCTGCCTGATAATTTCCCTGATTCTTATAACTTTTATATTTTAAATTATTTCTTAAAAACCTTTGTCGTGCCACTGATAGCATTTCTTCTGAAAAATCCACCCCGAAAATATAAACAACTTCATCAGTTTGTTTTTTATTTTTTTCCTTCTTATTTTTAAATTTATTGTCTCTTAATTTATTACTTAATTTATTAATAATATTTAAAGTAGAAATTCCTGTTCCACAACAAGCATCAAGAATATAACTGGCATCAGTATTAATATATTTTGAAAATTTTTTACGCCAGTATTTTTCTATTCCAAGGCTTATAAAGCAATTTGCTATATCATATTTTCCTGAAATATTATTAAATAAATTCTCAACATTTTGCTTTTCGATAATAAATTCCTCTTAATAAATGATTAATTTAAAAAATAATAATTAAAAATATTTATTATTTATTAAAATATGTATTAAGTATATTAAAAATCAAAATTATTTTTTATTTAATTTTTATTTTTATTTATTACTTATTTTTATTATTTATTTCATCTTCACTGATTTCTTCCATTTTAAATGTAACTTTATCAGATTTACTTCTCCAGATAGCCCAAACAATTACTATAAGCAATATTACACTTATTATATAACCGCTTATATGAGACTGATTTCTCATCGTTATAATTACCGGAGCAATTAAAAGAGATACAAGATTGATTACCTTAATCATAGGATTTAGCGCTGGACCTGCAGTATCTTTTAATGGATCCCCAATTGTATCCCCGATAACTGACGCCTTATGAGCTTCACTTCCTTTTCCTCCATAAAGTCCATCTTCAATTTTCTTCTTTGCATTATCCCATGCACCACCTGAATTTGCCATAAAAACTGCAAGAAGCTGCCCGCTTAATATAATTCCTGCTAAAAATCCTCCAAGTGCTTTTTCCTGAAGTGCAAATCCAACTAGAATTGGAGTTAAAATTGCAATTAAACCAAGATTTAATAACTCCTTCTGTGCTGATCTTGTACATATTTCTACAACACGTGCATATTGGGGTTTTACTTCACCTGTCATTACACCAGGTATTTTAAACTGATTTCTTACTTCTTCAACAATGATACCTGCAGCACGCCCGACAGCTTTAATTGCAAGGGAAGAAAAAAGAAATGGGATAGCTCCTCCAATCATAAGTCCAATAAATACCATCGGATCAGAAAGTGAGAGACCTATTTTTTGAAGACCTGTTACTTCTGTAAACGAACCAAAAAGTGAAACTGCAGCAATTACAGCAGAGGCTATTGCAATACCTTTTGTTATTGCTTTAGTAGTATTTCCAGCTGCATCAAGATCAGCAAGTCTTTGTCTTGATTCTTTACCAGCACCTGACATTTCTGCGATTCCATTTGCATTATCAGCTATAGGCCCAAAAACATCCATCGATACATTATTTCCAGTATGAGAAAGCATCCCGATACCTGTTAAAGCTACCCCGTATAATATAAAGGTGATTCCGGATTTCATAAATATTAAAATTGAAGCAAAAATAACAACTGCTATTATTAAAATCGCCCATACAGAACTTTCAAAACCAAGTGAAATTCCATTAAGTATTAATGTTGCTGGTCCTGTTCTTGTTGTTTTTGCAAGATTAGTAACTGGTGAATGATCCGGATGAGTAAAATATGAAGTAAATTTATTAAATGAAATTGCAAGAGCAATGCCTAAAGCTGTTGTCCAGAAAACCCTTAAATCGTGTACGTAAAAATATGAAATAAAGAAAAAGGAAGTTGTAGAAATTATTGAAGATAAATCATAAGAAAAATCCATAGCTTTAAAAGGATCTTTGGTTTTCCACCATGAGACAGAATATGTTCCAATAATAGAACTTACTACTCCGATTGCTCTTACAAGTAATGGGAATATCAGCCATTTAATGTCAAAAGGTTGTAATGCTAATGCCAGTATTAACGCTGAAACTATTGTAACCTCATAAGATTCAAAAATATCAGCTGCCATACCTGCACAGTCTCCAACATTGTCACCAACCAGATCGGCAATTACCGCAGCGTTTCTCGGATCATCTTCAGGGATACCTTTTTCAACCTTTCCCACAAGGTCCGCCCCGACATCTGCTGCTTTTGTATAAATTCCTCCTCCTACTCTCATGAATAATGCAAGAAGAGTGCCTCCAAATCCAAAACCAAGCAATACTTCTGGAGATTTAATTTTAAATATTATGAATATAACAGTCCCGCCAAGAAGACCAAGTCCATCAGTAAGCATTCCAGTTATAGTCCCTGATCTGTATGCAATTCGCAGTGCCTCCTTTATACTTCTTTCTGCAGCAACAACCACTCTTCTATTCCCGGCAATTGCCATGTTCATTCCCAGATACCCGACAGTAGCAGAAAAGAAAGCTCCAATTAAAAATGCTGCTGCACGGGCAATTGATATATTTAAAGGTTGTTTAGCGAAATATGCTGAAGCAAATATTGCTATAAATAAAATTATAGTAAGTAATGAAACTGCTTTAAATTGTCTTTTAAGGTAAGCTTGCGCACCAGATTTTATTGCTTCAGCAACTTCCTGTGCTTTACTTGTTCCTGTTTTTTCTCTAAAAACCTGACGCGCTAAAAATACAGCGTATAATAATGCCAAAATACTTACTGCTACTACTGCAAATAATGCAATATTTTCAAAACTCATTTTCCCACCTTCATCCAAGTATTTTATAATTTTAAAAAATTATTATTTGCAAATAATTAAAATATTTTTAAAGTAAAAAAACTAAATTATCAAAAAAGCTAAAAAAATAAACTTGGCTTATAAATATTTCGCAAACAATATAGCCAAATTCTTTATAATTATATACGTATAAAATTTTTATTAAAGTAATTTTTTAAAATTCGAAAATAATTGTAATATTGCAATAAATTGTTAAAAAATTTATTAAAAAGTTAAATTTTTTATTATTTTTTTAAGCTTATTTATCTTGGGATCTATTTATTTTGTGGCTTATTTTTGAAGCTTATTTATTCTATAATCTATTTTTCTGGAGCCCGCAATCGGAATTGAACCGATGACCTTTTCCTTACCGAGGAAATGCTCTACCAGCTGAGCTATACGGGCATTTGCGGATTTAAGGAATTATTTTGTTTAAATATGACACTGTCATATTTAAACCCTTAAGCTTACTTATCCTTTAAATTTTAAAGTTTATGGTGGAGGGGATAGGATTTGAACCTATGTAGGCGTGAGCCGGCAGATTTACAGTCTGCTCCCTTTGGCCACTCGGGCACCCCTCCATTAATTAGCATCAACTAATGGTATTATTTAAGTATATTTAAGTATAATAAAAAAAATAATATATAACTACAAACCTTAAAAAACAATAAAAAATTTAAAAATTTAAAACATCTGCGAACAATGGAGCTGGCGAGAGGACTTGAACCCCCAACCTGCTGATTACAAGTCAGCTGCTCTACCTATTGAGCTACACCAGCATTTAAAATTGCTTAATTATAAAAATTGCTTAATTATTATCTTAATTGAATATAATAATGTCAAGATATCTTTTGTATATGTTTTTGTATATCTTTCATATAAATTTAATTTTTAAAAAAAATCAGATCTTTTTAATTTTATAATTTTTATTTTTTTATTAATATTAAATTTTAATAAACAAATCATTAACTTCTTAAGTCTTATTGATTCTTTAATTAATTATATTATTTTAAAAACTTTTTATTTTGAATATAATTATATATTGAGATGAACTTATTAAATATTGCAAAAATTTTAATAATAATCGGGATATTAATAGCTATAATTGGAGCTATTTTATTTCTTTTGGCAAAATTACCATTTTCTGAAAAATTTCCAGGAAAGCTCCCGGGTGATATTGTTATAAAAAGACAAAATTTTACTTTTTATTTTCCTCTTGCCACCAGCATAATCGTAAGTATTGTTCTAAGCATAATTTTAACAATTATTTTCAGGTTCTTTATAAATAAATAATTATAAATTCTCAGCGTGTGTAAACCCAAATTATTCTGTAAAAGTACAACTTAAGAGTTATAATTAATAAATAATATAATTAATAAACTAATAAGTGATGCAAATAAATTAAAAAAATAAAAAATAAATTATTTTTAATAAAGCGAGGCAGTATATGTATAAGTATGAAAAAATAAGAGACAGCATAGTTGCCGGTTCATTCTATCCTGATGATCCTTATGTTTTAAAAATGCAAATACAGGATTATTTAAATAATGCAGCTTTTTTAAATATTGATAATATTAAAGCGTTAATTTGTCCTCATGCAGGTTATATATATTCGGGTCAGGTAGCTGCTTATTCTTATAAACAAATAATGAATAAAAAATATGACAGTATCATAATAATTTCACCTTCACATTCAGAATTTTTTGATTTTGTATCTGTTTTTGACGGAGAAGCTTACAGAACTCCTCTTGGAATAGCTAACATTGACAAGAAAAGAAGCAAGCTTCTTGTTGAAAGTAATCCTGATATCCGTTTTTCTGATAAAGGCCATAATGAAGAACATAGTATTGAAGTTCAGCTTCCATTTCTTCAGTATTTATTTAAAGAAATTAACATTATTCCAATAGTAATAGGTTCACAAACAAGACAAAATATTCATAGTATTGGAGAAGCAATCGGCCAATTATTTAAAGATGAAAATATCCTCATAATTGCTTCAACAGATCTTTCACATTATCACCCTTATGGTGATGCAATTATTCTTGATAAAGAGGTAGAAAAATTTGTAGAAAAATTTGACATTGAGAACCTTGAAAATGAATTTTTAAGAAATAATATAGAAATGTGTGGTGGTGGCCCGGTTATTGCTGCTATGATAGCTGCAAAAAATCTTGGGGCAAATAAAGCTATAATTATTAAATATTTAAATTCAGGTGATGTTTCAGGTGAAAGAAAGGCAGTTGTCGGTTATCTTTCTGCAGCTTTATTTGAAGATAAAAGTAAAAATTTAAATGGAAAAGAAATAAAAATAAAAAAAGATAATTTAACTGATAAAAGTTCTTTAAATGAAAACTATGGGAATAAGAATAATGCTGTAAATGCTTCCGGTAATATTAGTGATGAAAATACACCAGATGATGTAACAAGCATGAGTTTAACTAAAAAAGAAAAAATTATTTTACTTGAAATTGCAAGAGAATCTATTAAAAGCGCTATACTGGGTATAAAGCCAAATATTCCAACTATTAATGACATAATTTTAAATGAAAAATGCGGCGCTTTTGTAACAATAACTCTTAATGGAAAACTGCGCGGCTGCATTGGAAATATCAGAGCTGTTAATCCTTTATGGGAAACAGTAAAGATGATGGCAAAAGAAGCAGCTTTAAACGACCCGAGGTTTTATCCTTTAACTGCAAAAGAGATTGATAATATTGAAATTGAAATATCAGTTTTATCACCATTTAAGCTTATTAATAATATAAATGAAATTAAAGTTGGAAAGCATGGACTGTTTATAAAAAAAGGTTATTACCAGGGTTTGTTGCTGCCACAAGTGGCAACCGATTATAACTGGGACAGAATACAATTTTTAAGGCAAACCTGTTTAAAAGCAGGCCTTCACGAAAACGCATGGCAAGATAAAAACTGCGAAATTTACATATTTTCAGCCACTGTTTTCAGTGAAAAAGACTTAATTAATTCTTTATCTTAATATTTTTAAATAATTTAATTTAATGATTTTAATAATTTAAACAGTTTCTGGTGAATAATTGATTAAATATACCAAATTTAAGACCAAATTTAGAAAATTTTAAGCTTAATTTAAAGAGATAACTTACTAAAACTTGAATTATTCACCAATAACTAAATAAATAAATTCTATTTATTTAAAATATTTTTATTTATTTAAAATATTATTATTATTGTTGCTATCAGAATTTACAACATCTTCAATATTTTTAATTTCTTTTTTTGCTTCTTCAGTAGCTTTTTTGGTGCTCTCCTTAAAGCCGTTAATAGCTTCACCAAGTGATTTGCCTATTTCAGGTAACTTTCTTGGACCAAAAATTATTAAAGCTATAACAAGAATTATCAAAAGCTCCTGCCATCCCAGTCCAAACATTTAAAAACACTTCCTTTCAATTTTAAATGCAAATTGCATTTTTATCATAGTAGTATACATTAAAATATAATTTACAAAAAAGCAATTATTTAAAGATTTTTGCAAGAATCATTGATAATTCATACAATAAAATCATTGGAATTGCAAGAACAGCCATTGTTACAGGACTCCAGTCAGGAGTAATAATAGCACTTAAGAGAAGTATCACTATATAAACTACCCGCCATTGTCTTCTTAAAGTTGATACCTGTACAATTCCTGCTTTAATTAAAAACATTAAAACAAGAGGAGTTTCAAATGCTATTCCCCCTCCAATCATAAACCAGCCAACAAAATTAATATATTTACTTACACTTAAATTTGCCTTTAATGTTGAACCCTGATTAAGAAGCCATTTAATTGAAATTGGAACCAGAAATTTATATGCAAAGTAAAAACCAGCTGCAAATAATATAAAGAATAAAATCAGTATTATTGCCATATATTTTCTGATTTTTCGGGAAAAAGCAGGGGCAATAAATACTGCAATCTGGTAAGCTAACAATGGTGAAATTGTAACAATTGCACAAAAAAATGCTATTTTTAAATTAACCAGAAATGGCTCCATTATTTCAAGATAAACAAGGTCTGCTTTTATAAAACCTGAAGTAAGAAAATGCAGAATCTGATTATGAAAAGGATAATAAGCTATCATTGCAACAACAAATACAATCAATACTACCAGTAATCTTTTTCTTAATTCATCAAGATGATCAATAAAAGACATTTGTTTTGAATCAGAATCATCATTATTAAATATTGAATTTATTGGATTATCATTTTTTTTATCTGGTATTTTTTCCTGGAAGTTTTGGGAGTTATTATTGCTTTCTAATAAATTCTTTTGCTTTTCTTTTTTAAAAAAATTAAACATTTTATTTTAAAATTTTATTTCAGATAATTTTTATAATTCTTTATGATACAAAATAAGTTTTTATTTAAAATATGATAAATATTAATTAATGTTTTTTTAATAATCTTTTTTCTATTCTTAACCGGCAAACAATTACTTTCTCTACTAAACTGGCAAATAATTATATACTTTAATATATAATAAATAAATATTTTAATGTCAGTAAAAGAGAGAGCGGTATTAATATGACAGGCAACAATACAATTCCATTTAGATTTTAAATAAAGCAATTTACATGATTTAATTAAACTTGCTTTAAATATATAATGAGTATTATACCAATTAAAGAACATTAGCAGATTAATAAAATATTTTTATAAAATAAAAGAATATACAAGATAAATTAAAATAATTTTTTATAAGAAATAGAAGGCATAATGATTGAATTAAAAAATGTAAAAAATTACCTTGCACCTTTACCGGTAATACTTATAACATCAAGACTGCAGGAAGGTAATATCAATAAAGACAATATTGCTGCAATTTCATGGGCTGGTATTTGCGATAATACTCCTCATCTGATAAATATAAATATTGCAAAAGGAAAATATTCAGGACAAATAATCAAAATGACAAAAGAATTTGGGGTATGCATACCAACATCAAAACATATAAAAGAAATAGATATATGTGGAAGTACTCATGGAAATGCGGTAAATAAATTTGAAATAACTGGTTTTACTTCTTTTGAAGCTAAATTAATAAATGTTCCTCTTATTCAGGAATGTCCTATAAATATGGAATGTACTCTTGAAGATGTGATATCTTTTGAATCGCATGAAATGTTTACAGGCAAAATAATAAAAACATATGTAGATGAAAATATTTTAGATGCAAATGGGAAACCTGACTTTGGTAAAATAGATCTTCTTGCTTACTTAAATGACGAATACTGGACTTTGGGCAGAAAGCTGGGTAACTTATTTTATACAGGAAAAAAATAAATTACAGCTTACAGCTATTTTTTCAGATTAGATTTTAACAAAATTTTAAGCCCTGACTTTCCTTAGTTTAAGTAATAGGTAATGCTAATTATCCTAAAACCAGGTAAAATAAGAAATCTGTGACAATGAAAAGTTAAGTACTATTGTAAGATTTTATTTCTTCTATCAATTCATCAAAACTATAACAGACATTACTGCACTTAATCTTTGGCCTTTTAATTATTATAAGGTTGCAACCTGTTTCTTCAGAAGCAAGAATTTTTTCGTTTTCTCCACCTGAAGCACCGCTTTGTTTGGTAACAACCGCCTTAATTGACTTTTCAAATATAAAAGACTTTAAAGTATCTTTGCCCCAAAAACCATAAAATGCAACAATTTGTTTTGTTTTAGCGCCTGCTTTCAAAGCTTTCTCAATACTTTCAACAGTTGGAAGTACTTTTACATATACTTCTCTTGATGAATTACTAATTATCGTCGAGTATTCTTTTAAATTATTTGATCCAATTGTAAAAAAAATATTTCCTGAAAAACCGTCAAGAAAGTTTAACGAACTGCTAAAATTTTCAAAATAACGGATATTTTTTGATTTTACAACAGGCAATTCTTTTCGTTCAAATCTTATATATTTAATTTTTTTAACTTCAGCAGCAACTATAGCATTCTTTGTTATATTTATTGCAAAAGGATGTGTTGCATCAATTATTATTTTAATTTTATAATTTTCAATAAGGTTTAATATTTCTACTAAATCAAGTTTTTTCTCATTGACAGTTATTCTTCCCACTGGATTTTTTAAATAATCATTTAAACAATCATCAATAGCATCTTTGCCATAAATAGATGAGAAGCTGGCAATAATATTCATACCTGCGGTTGCCAGTTCTTTTATTATTAAATTTCCTTCTTTTGTCCCTGAAAAAACCAGTATCATTTTAAAAATATAATTAGTTTATTAATAAATAGTTCATACCGAATAATTAACCAAAAAGCCTGAATTGAAAAAAATTTTAAACTTAATTTTAATAATCTAATAAATAATTCACTAAAAATTGATTTATTAAATAAGAACTGATTAATATTTGTTAATTAAATCCTGTTTAATAATGTTTTTAAAGAATCAATTGTATCGTTTGAAAGTATATCCTTATTTATATCCTCTCGGATTAATCATTTTATTTTTAATAATCTTTGTTTGCGAATTTCCTACAATAATTATGGTATTCATATCAGGCTTGCAATTCTCTAATTCATTTAAATCAATTATTTTTATTTCCTGATCTTCTCTGTATGCGTTTCTGACTATCCCTACCGGAGTATTTTGATCGCGGTACTTTTCAATAATTTTCACCGCCTGCAGAAATTCCTTTTCTCTTTTAGTGCTGGACGGATTATATATAGCCAGCACAATATCAGCCATAAGCATATTTTTCAGACGATATATTATTTGTTCCCACGGCACTAAAAGATTACTTAAACTTATTACTGCAAAATCAAGAGTGAGTGGAGAACCAAGAAGAGCAGATGCACTAAGAGCAGCAGTAATTCCTGGAATAACTTCAACTTCAATATCATGTTTAAGTGCCTTTTCAAGAATCAACCCTGCCATCCCGTAAATAGCAGGATCACCACTGCTTATTACAACAACAACGTTCCCCTTTAAAGCTTCTTCTATGGCACAATCTGCTCTTTGAATCTCCTGCCTCATAGAGAAAGACCTGATTGCTTTTGATTCTAAAAGATTTTGATCAAGCAGATTTATATATTTTCTATATCCTGCAATAACATCACATTCTTTTAATACGTTTGCAAGTTTGAAAGTCATGTAATCTTTTCCCCCCGGACCTAAACCTCCCACAAATATTTTTCCCTTGCAACAGCAATGGTTATTTTTTTCTGATAAACTGTTTTTGGAACTATTAATTCTGTTCTTGTCCCTGCAAGAATCGCTGCTCCCTCGCATACACTTCCTACTCCTATTTTTTGTTTTACCATCAAAGAAAATTTAGTTACTTTTTCAGCTTGTTTTAATTTATTAATTTCTATAAACCTTATCAGCAATCCTTTTTTAGATGCAAAAGACAATAAACCCTTTTCGTCAGATTTGATATCAACAGTTGCAATCAGTCTTATGCCATCAATTGATATAGCGTATTTATCCAGAACTGAATATACAGCTTCTTCAATCTCTTCCCCTTTAACACCCTTTCGCATCCCTAAACCTAAAATAAGGTTTTTAGCTGATTCGCTGCCTGTAGTAATTATGCTTTCTATTTTTAATTTTTCAGCAATTCTACCCGCCAGCTCATTAGCCCCACCCTCATGCCCTGATAATAATGAAATAACATATCTGGCACCATCATCAACTACAATGACAGGTTTATCTGTTAACTTATGCTTTATATAGGGAGCAATGATCCTGACTGCAATACCGCAAGCAGAAATAAATATAATGCCTGAACTTTGTGCATATATTTCCTTAAAATAATCTGTTACTTTATCTGAAGCATTTTTTTTTACAAAAAATTTATCGCTATTATTTTCTAAATCATCGCTTCCAAAATAATAAAGTTTTGAATTAAAAAAATTTGAAATATATTCTGCTACTCTTGCACCATTATTTGAAAATGTCAGAATTGCCAACATCACTTAATCCCTTTGCGGTATTCATGAGAAAAATATTTATCATAAAGTCTGGATTTTCCCCCTTGCACTTTTAAAAAATTACCTATTATAACTAATGAATTCTTATTTACGGCGGGAAATTTCTTTACTTTTTTTGATATATCCGAGAGAGTTCCCAAAATTATAATCTCATCCGGCCATGTAACTTTATAGGCAACTGCTACCGGTGTTTTTGGAGAAAGCACAGATTTTAGTTCCTTTATCACATTTTCAAAAATCCCCATGCTAAGAAAAAGAACTAAACTACTGTTGTGCCTTGCCAGACTTGCAATATTTTCTGAATCAGGGACAGGTGTCCTTCCTGTCATCCTTGTAAGTATTACAGTTTGTGTTCCACCTGGTACAGTATATTCTTTCCCTAATTGAGCTGCTGCTGCCTGATACGAACTGATCCCGGGAATAACTTCTACTTCAACCCCTGCCTTTTTGATTTCTTCAATTTGCTCTGTAATTGAACTGTAAATAGATAAATCACCGGTGTGCAGCCTTGCAACTTTTTTCCCCTTTCTAACACTTCTTACTATAATATCAACAATTTCCTCCAGAATCATATCCTTACTGTCAAAAATTTCAGCATTATCGTCAGCATATTTTAATATTTCCGGATTTATCAGAGAACCTGCATAAACAATCACATCTGCTTCCTTAATTCTTTTATAGCCTTTTAAGGTTAACAATTCCGGATCTCCGGGTCCTGCACCTATAAAACTTACAGCCACATTTACCTCCTCACAATAATTACAGAAAAATATCCGTTTTCACTTTTATCAATTTCCTTTAGAGAAATCCCCATAACTTCATCTTCACATCCCAAATTCTTAAAAAAATAAGCTTCATTTTTTCTGCCTGATTTTTCAATCAATTCAATTATTTCTTTTAAATTTTTTCCGATTTTCATAAAAACCACGGTATCAAAATCTTTAAGAAATTGAGAATATCTGCTTAAACTGCCCTTGCATGGAAGAACAGCCATTTTTTCGTTTCCTTCAATTATTACTTTGTTTATACCGGACATGGCATATGTATATGAACTTATCCCTGGAATCGTTTCAATCAGTTTCGGATTAATCTTCTTTTTTAAATTCTTTAACAGATAGTTATAAGTACTGTAGATTAAAGGATCACCAATAGTAATAAAAGCTACTTTAACACCCTTTTTAATTTCGGCGGCAATATTTTCAGAAAGTGTGCGGTAATACTCATATTTTAAATCTGCATCTCTGCTCATATTAAATTCCAGCTCTGTTATTTCCATTTTCTCATCTAAAAAATATTTAATGGATCTAAGTGCCATACTGTCGGAACTGCTACTTGCTTTGGGCGTATAAATTCTGTCAACGTTTTTAAGTATTCCTGCGGCCCTGATTGTCATCATTTCAAAACCTCCGATTCCTACACCGATTCCATAAAATCTTTTATTATCAGATTCAAATCTTTCGAAAAGAAGAATCGAGTTTGGTGACAGGATATTGCCATTGAGGTCTTCTGCAGAAAGTTTTAAAAATTTTTCATTAACAGATCCTATATCAGAAAAAATATTTATTTTTCTATCTGATTGATTTAATTTTACAAGGCATTCTCTAATAGTTTCACTATTAATATTTTGATCTATCAATAAAAAAAACTCTTCTTTATTTTTTAATATTTCACAAATATCAGCTCTCCTCCCATGAATACTTACTGTTTCAGAATTATTCCAGCATTTGCCTGCCCTTGCACAAGCCAGTTGAATAGAACTTATACCAGGAAATATCTTTGGAATATCAGGTTTAAAGCTGTCAACAATACGTTGTGCAAGGCTATAGAAACCCGGATCTCCCGAAACAAGAATAACAACTTTTTTTTGTTTAATCCTTTGCTTTATTTCTTTAATCCAGCTTTCAAAATTAAGTTTGTATTTAATTGTTTCTTTATTTAAAAAAGTGAACCTGTTAATTA
>JAMDEN010000123.1 GCA_023487035.1 Actinomycetota bacterium | reverse complement strand
ATAAGAAAAACAAAGTATTTATAAAATTTTCTATTCTTATTTCAGCCTCTGCAGTAAATTCTTTAACAAGCTTAAAATTATCTTTAAGACTAAAGTAATAATTCTTGGGACCCAAAAGAGAATAGAGCATAATTGGCGCATCATAAATTACTACTGATACTATTCCCTGATTTCCTATAATTTTATCCCAATATAAATATTCACTTATATCAATTTCATCTTTTTTAAAAGGAATATATTCAAAGGAATAAAACTTATTGACATCTTCAATATCTTTAAAAAAATATTCAGTCACCCAGTCAGATTCAGGCCGATGCTCTGTTACCTGGACAAGATCACCCTTTGGTGTATGGATAGTTATTTTTGTCGTATTTTTGTCTTTTTCAATTTTAGAATTTTCATAAATATTTTTACCAAATATTATCTCAAAACCTAAAAAATTCAGATCTAAATAAACCCATATGTTAGGGTCTGTATGCTTTATTAAATCATAGGCCAAATTATCGTTTGCCCTAATAAAGCCTGTACTTAAAGTATTTAACGAAACAGGGATTTTGTCAGGCATCTCACATTTGAATACCGATAATATTCTTTCTCTCGAATTCATATATTTTTCACTTTCCCCGTTCTTTTTTAATCACTAAGCTACTACAACACCGGTAATCATTGATACTATCTCATTTGTATTTGTTTCATTTTTTAATTTTTCACCTACAATTTTTCCATTCCTCAAAACAATTATTCTGTCGACCAGCTCAAATATATGTGCAATATTATGACTGATTACAATTATTGATAAATTAAATTCTTCTCTAAGTTTTTTTATCAGGTCTAATACTCTTCTTTCTTGCTTTACTCCCAAATTATTTGTAGGTTCATCAAATATCAAAATCTTTCCACCCCAATATACTGCTCTTCCAACAACTACAGTTTGTCTTTGGCCACCGGAAAGATTATATACCGGAGCATTTATATCCTTTAAATTTACATCTAATTGATCAAGTAATTTTTCTGTTTCGTTTTTCATGTATCTATCATCAGTAAATTTAAATAGTTTTCCTAAAATATTACTTCTGATTTTTTCCCTGCCTAAAAATAAATTTGAAGCAGCTGTCAAAATCGGAATTAAACCCTGATCCTGATAAACCGTCTCAATCCCATATTCTTTGGCATCTGACGGATTATTTATGTTAGCCTTATTGCCATATATAAAAATTTCACCGGCTGTTTTTTGATAAACTCCTGATATTGTTTTAATGATGGTCGACTTACCTGCCCCATTATCACCGACTATTGCAACTATTTCCTTTTCATAAAGTTCCATGTCAATATTATCAATAGCTTTAATTCCACCGAAATATTTACTTAACCCCTTTATTTCTAAAATTTTTTTCCGTTCCAAATTACATCAATCCTTTCGTTTATCGGAATTGTAATTCATAAATTAACAATATAAACAATAATAAAATCGCTAATATGAACCATACTTTTTTACACAATCCAACAAAAACTTGTAATTATTCAAACTGACATCAGGAGGTATGCTATGATCTGAATGATATATATACCCTCCCCCTTTCTTTAAAAATGGAATTTTTGATCTTATTTCAGTTTCAATTTCATCTTTACCCTTTGCAATTTCTCTGGCATCAATATTTCCAATTATGGCAAGATTTCTTCCATATTTCTTTTTTATACTGACAGCATCAACCCCGGCTTTTACTTCAAGGGGTTGTATGGCAGTAATTCCATCCTCCACAAGCAGGGGTAATAATTCGTCTATTTTCCCATCTGAATGGTAGACTACCGGCATATTCTTTTCCCTGAAAAAAGAAAATAACTTTTTATGGAATGGTCTTAAAATGGTTTTATATGTCAGTTGTGAAAAATAACTTCCCTTATTATAGGCAATATCACCCCATACCCAAGCTCCGTCAAACTTAATATTCAAATTTTCAAACATTTTATACATCTCTAAAGTAAGATACAGATCAGCTTCAAACATTTCCATTATCCATCTGGGATTTGCTGCAATCTGTATAAAAAAATTCTCGGTACCTAATTTTGTTCTCATATTTTCTACTCCCTCTCTGGGAGCAAAAAATATGAACAATTCCTTATTCAATATATCTTTATAAAAATCTTTTAACTTTAATAAAGATTCTTGCGTGGTTCCAAAAGATGCTGAGATTTTAGGCTTAAAAGCTAATCTCCACTTATCCGGTACAAATTTCTCTTTGTACTTCAACCAATCCTCATATTTTTTAATCTTAAAATCAATAGGAATGCCCGGTAAATCCATATCATTGGTAACAAAATGCCTGCCATTTTTTGGTATTTTAAATATCCCTCCATCAATATGCTGAATAATTTTATAAGATTCATTTTCATCTATAACATATTCATCAAAACCGATTCTCTGGTCAAACATTATCCACCAATAATCAAAATTGAAATATTCATATAAAGGAATTTCTTTTGACATTCCTTCTTTTAACCACCTGTCTGTTGTTTCGACCCAGAATTCATCCCCAATTCCTACTTTATCTGCTTCATTAAAATTTAGTGCTTTTTTTATTCTTATTTTTGAATTCATATTTCTAAAATATTAATAACAAATTAATAATCACATTTTTTAAAATAGTTAATAAAATAATAATTTTGATTTATGGTATGTGGTGGTATGGACGATTTATGGTTTTTCTATACCACCACAATAAATTATCTCTACCAAAAAATCATCTAATTACCATGCATCCTTTTCGTAATCAGCTACATTTTCCTTGGTAATTTTCGGCAATGGCTGGATATTAAGAAATTCAACTTCTTCTCCTTTGGCAACTTTAACTGCAATCTCAACTA
>JAMDEN010000126.1 GCA_023487035.1 Actinomycetota bacterium | reverse complement strand
AATTAATGAGATACTTGATTTTTATACAAACTATTGGATTGAAATTAATACAAAAGTATTAAAATTTGTAGATGTTGACTATTGTTTTATTTGGGAAGACTTAGCATATCGAAATGGTCCAATTATCTCTCCTTTTATGTTTAGAAAATTTATATTTCCATTTTTAAAAAAATTTATAAATTCGCTAAAGGAAATAGGAGTTCAAAATTTTATAGTTGACACAGATGGTAATTTTGAAATTTTAATAGAATTATTTGTTAAGGCTGGAATTAGTGGGTTTGAGCCATTTGAAGTTCAGGCAGGCATGAATATAGAGAAAATTAGAAATCTATATCCAAATTTAGTAATAATGGGTGGAATAGATAAAATTTCAATTGCCAAAGGCAAAGAAAATATAAAAAAAGAAATTAATAAAGTAAAAAGAATGCTCAGAAAGGGAAGATTTATCCCTACCACTGATCATGCAGTGCCACCTGATGTTAGTTTTGAAAATTACTGTTTTTTTAGAAATGAATTAAGAAAAATAATTAAATAATACAATTAGCATAAATAATAATGTTAAACGTTCCTTAAATAATATCAAACAATTATCTTTTAAAGAGGATAATTATTTCCATGGTTGATTTATTAAACATTAAGAAAAAAAACTTAAATATAAATTTTTATAATATAATTCCAACTCCAAAATATATTAAAAAATTAGATATTAATTTAATATTATATAAATTAAATAAAATCAACAATATTTTCTTAATTGGAGCATTTGATGAAAAAACTAAATTTGCAGGAACTTTCTTAGCTAAAATAACTGAAGAAAAATATGGAGTTGATTTTAAAATTAATTTGACAAGTGAAACCAATTTTAATCAATATAATGTTAATGACGTAATAATAATTAATGCCCAAAACCTGAAAGAAATAAATAATTTTCTACCTGATAGGACTGATATCAATCTATTTGAAATCTCTTTAGCAGAAAAGCAAGGATATATTTTAAAAATATCTGATAATCAACCAATAATATTATGTGCCAAATCTGGTATTGGTTGTTTATATGCTGTATCAACACTTTTGCAGCTATTTAGAGTTGAAGATGAAAATTTTTTTTTACCGCAAGTTACAATAAAAGATTTCCCTGACTTTGAGTATAGAGGAAATACATGGAATATTTGGGTTGAATTTGGAGTATGGTCTTATGATAGAGGTGACGGAATTGAAGCTTATACCAGGAGAATAATCACTAAGCTTGATATGAGTCTTCTTTATAAAATAAATGTTATTTTTATTGATGGTATTGGCTGGAATGCCAATAAGTTTCCTGGATATTCAGAGATGATGAAGGAGATAAATTCTGAAGCAAGAAAACGTGGTATTTATCTTGCATACACCGGTATGGGTTCAGGTTATGGCGCGAGCGGACAGGGGATTTACAATGGAAATATTTATAAAAATAGAGAATATTATCCTGATGGAAAAGAATACTTTTGTTTGGGAGCTTATGAAAACAATTCCTATGGAGATTATTCTAAAGTTTCACCATCAAACCTTGGAACCTGTTTTTCAAATAATGAACTCATGCTTCAAAAGAAAAACGAGCTAAAAAGATTTGTTAAATCTGTTGAACCAGGAATAATTTATATAATTAATCTTGATATAGAGGATATTAAGCAGTCTGAAGAAATGTGGAAATTACGATGTAGTAGTTGTAAGAAAAGATGGCCAAATGATGCTGTAATTTCCAAGGATGGGATGGCAGGTGCTTATGCTTATTTTTATAACTGTTTAATTGATGCTGTAAAAAATGTAAAAAAGGATTCTTATGATAGCGAAAGAGATTGTTTGGTTATTGTTGCAAGTCCAGCATATATGATGCCTTATCATAATGATGCAGAATGGAAGAGGGCTCTTAAATATTGGGGACTTGTTAGTAATCTGATGGACAAGAGAAAGGGAGTTTTTATTACATTCAGGGAGCAATACTATAATCATAGCAGTAATATTAGGCGAATCCCACAAATAAAAGAAGCTCTTGAAAAGGGTAATGGTCATGGAGTTTTCACTTTTGTATTTTATGGAGCAGATGGAGCCTACAATGATCAGTTATTTATTTGCAGTCCTTCGGTTTCGCAGATATTTTTAGGTGCAGATATACTTGCTTTTGCTTCTGGTAATGCATACCAGGAGCCTCTTCAACTTCTTAATGCCGAATATGCCTGGAATTCAAAAAGCAGTAGGTTTTATAGACCGAAGATACCACTAACATATGTGGAATTTGATAGACTTTTTGAAAAATTTAAAGAGGCAAAAATAAGACCTAAAAAGATATATGGCAAAGGAGGATTTATAGATATTGCCTGTAATAAGCTTTATGGAAGAGATGCAGGAAAAGGGATGTCAAAATTGTTTAAATTAAGAGGTAAAAATAATGAACCTTCAGTGCCTTATATATGGAACTGGTATTTGCAGGATTTAAATGTATGGTCAATGGTACCATTTCAGTATTATTCTAAATTAATATGGGGATCAGATATTGTTAGAAGAGATATTTATGTATATATTTCAAGATTCAAAGAGCTAGAAAGAGTTACTAAAAAAGCAAAGTTAATACTCAGTAATACGCTTTCGGATTTTAATTTAAAAGGACAAATATTGGATGACATAAGCTTCTACTGCAAATCATTAGAGCGGGGCGTTATTTTCTCTAAATATTTCAGGCAGTATATGGGTATATATCTTAAAGCATTTGATTATTTTAAAAATAGTAAGGAAAATAAAATAGAAAAAAAGAATTTAATTAATAAAATTAATAATCTTTTAAAGTATATCCAAAATACAGAAAAACAGATTATAAACTCAAATTTGGAACCAATTGATTACCTCGGAGGGGCTTTTGCGTTTCAAAAAAAGGCACTTGAATATTTATCTATCAATTTACGTAATATTTATAAAAGTATTTGTAAGGAGAAAATCATTGCTTCGGAATGGAATTTTAAAAATTGGTGGTAGTTCAATAAGTGTGGATTTAAAGTTCCTTAAATTTTAAAAAATTAAATTGAAAAAATTAAATTTATTTAAATAATAAGGATTATCTATGCCTATATTAACGGTCAATGGAAAATTAAAAAAAGAAAAATTAGGCGTTACACTACCGCACGAACATCTTTTTATTGACCTTAGATTTTCTCATTCGTCTCCTTCCAATGAGTTTGAAAGACAATTATTAGGTAAAAAGGTTAATATTAAAAATCTAAAATACCTTAAAGTAAACCCTTACTCAATAAAAGACAATCTTCTGTTATCAAGCAAAAAGGATATGAGAAATGAGCTGATTGAATTTAAAAGAGCCGGTGGTTCCACCATTGTTAATCAGTCGGCAATCGGTTGTGGAAGATTCCCAGCCAGAGCTTTCGAGCTGTCAAAAACTAGTAGCGTAAATATTGTAATGGGGACAGGCTTTTACACAAAGAATACGTTACCAGATAGCATTATTTTTTCTAGTGAAAAGAAACTTTTGGAAAAAGTATTAAGTGAATTCCACAAAGGTATTGGTGGTACAAATATCAGGCCTGGGATAATTGGTGAAGTAGGTATTGGAGCTACAATAGAAGAATGGGAATTAAAATCTTTAAAAATTACCGTCAAAGCTCAAAAAGAAACAGGTATGTCAATATTTGTCCACATTCAGGCAGTTCCAGCAGTGCCAGGCTTTAAAGAAGAGCTTAATGGTTTGGAGGTAATAAATATTCTTGAAAAAAATGGGGCAGATATTGAAAGAGTTGTGATATGTCATACAGATGCAAAAATAAATATAAAATATTTAAAGAACATCCTTAAAACAGGTGCTTATATTGAACTGGAACATTTTGGTAAGGAATTTTATATAAATGATAAGGACTTTTTAATGGCAAGGGACATGGAAAGGATTGAAGCAGTTATTGAAATGATAAATTATGGTTATATTGATAAAATTTTAATTTCACAGGATGTTTGCCTTAAAATGGATTTAACCTCTTATGGTGGTTTTGGTTTTGTCCATATATTAAAAAATATCGTACCAATTCTTCTAAAAAGAGGTTTGCGTAAAGAAGAGATAGAAACAATTTTAATAAGAAACCCTGCAACAATTTTAGATATAAATGAGAAATATTTATAAATTTAAATTTTTTAGAATAAAAATGTTTTAAAAAAATATTGGAAATATAAGAATCAACATGTTGAAAATTTAAATGATTTAATGTGTAAAAAAAATGGAGTTAGAATATGGCAGCTGAATCTTTTGAAGTCTCAAAAAGTGGAGATTATGGCGATCTTCTTAATAAGCATTCAAAGAAAGAAAAATTAATAGTTGGTGTTTATACAAGTGGTTGGTATGAATATTACAGAATGTATCCGGGTACCCTTGAAAATTTTGTAAAAAGTGATGTTGAAATTGTAATTAGCAATTTAAGAAAATATATCGGTGAAGAAAGTGAAATTATATATCCTGGTATTATTTCAACCCTAGATGATGCAGATAATGCCGGAAAATTATTTAAGGAGAAAAATATAGATCTTATGATTTTAATACTTTTTACCTATACATCAGATGTAATAACACTGCAATGCTTAAGGTATATTGAAAAAACACCTCTAATTATTTTTCTAAGGCAGAGTCACAAAGATATAGACTTCAACAGCAATTATGAGCAGACTCTTAGGAATAGTGCAATGATATCACTTTCTCAAATTACAGGAACTTTTAGAAAAATGGGGATTTTTGATAATTTTGAAGTTGTCATAGGTGCTGATTTTGAAGCAGAACCTTATATTAAAATCAAAAAATATTTCAATGCATTAAAAGTTTATCATTACCTAAGAGAATTAAATATTGGTATTATCGGACATGTATACAGGGGAATGTTTGACCATGAATTTGACCGTACCAGCATTACTGGAAGCCTTGGGCCACAGGTAATAGATATACAAATTTCTCATTTTCTTGATATATGGGATAGCACTGGTGATTTAGAAGTGAACAATTTTTTAAATGAAGTGTCATGGATAAATGATTTTGGTTTTAAAAACATTGGTAAGGATGAAATTTTTAAAGAATGCAAGTTTGCACTAACATATGGAAAGCTAATTAAAAAATTCAGGCTTGATGCTGCTTGTTATCTCGGTCAGCACTTTGTTGAAGTAAAAACTGGATGTACAGGTTATCTCTCAAACATAATTTTTGCAAAAGAAAAGAAAATAATGACTAATACTGAAGGAGACATAAATGGTCTTATCATGATGTGCATAATGAATAAACTTACAGGTCAGTCTCCACTTTTCAGCGAGTGGGGGGAATTTGGTGAGAAGGAAAACGCGATGATGATGATGATGCATGGTTATGGTGATCCAGACCTTGCCAAAAATAAGGAATATATAAAGATTACTCCGACACCGGAAGATTGGGGCCATACAGGAACAGGTTTCAGTATGGAATATACTGCAAAGCCTGGTTTGGTGACAGTCGGCCATTTTATAGATGATAAAAAACTGGGTTGGAGGATGCTCATAACAAAAGGTGAAGCTTTGGATGTTGAAAAAAGTATCCCCTGTGAAGACGTTACTATGATCTTTAAACCTAAAATACCAATTAAGGAATTTATTAGAAAAATTCTAATTATGGGATTTGACCATCATGCAATTATCTGCTACGGTGACATTACTGAAGAGCTGGAGTATATAGCAGATTTGATGGGTATAACAAAAAATTATATTTAAATATTTTAAAAATAAAAAAAACATGGAAAAATTTGATGCGATATTACTTAAGGGTGGAACACTTGTAAGTAAAGATTATGATTTAGTAAAAAGTGATGTTTTAATCAGGGATAAAATAATAGTCGAGATATCAAAAGAAATATATAAAAAACAAAATTATAAAGTTCTAGATGCTGCAGATAAGATAGTTGCTCCGGGATTTATTGATATACATTCCCATATAGATTTTTATCAACCATTTAGGGAACACCGGGATTTATATGAGCCACTTTTATTTCAGGGTGTAACAACATGTCTTGGGGGAAATTGTGGACACTCCATTTTTCCAGTAGTAAAGGAAAATATTAATAGTTTTTTAGATAATTCTAGATTTTTATTATTTGATAAAATTGATTTTAAATGGGGTGGGTATAAGGATTACCTGGCTCAAATAAAAAATAAGATTTTATTTAATTTTGCTTCTTTAACAGGTTGCAGCACTTTAAGAATTGATGTAGCTGGATTTAAGAGGAAACTTTCTGATTCAGATTTTAAAAAAATGGAACAACTTCTTGTGGAAACTCTTGAAAGTGGTAGTTTCGGAATTTCAAGCGGGCTTATGTATATGCCTGGAACTTTTTCAGATACTGACGAACTTATAAAAATTGCAAAGATAGCTTCAAGATTTCCAAACGTTATTTATACATCTCACATGAGAGGATACAGCTACAATTTTTTAGAATCAATAAAAGAAATAATAAAAATTGGTAGAGCAACGGGTATAAAAGTTCATTGTTCGCATCTCGGTCCATTTGGAATTCAATTTGCACCTAAAATTAGGGAAGCAATAAATTTAATAGAAGGTGCAAGAGTTGAAGGAGTAGATATAACTTATGATTCCTTGAGTTACCTTGGTGGAAATACTTCCATCATGGCTATTTTCCCGCCATGGGCATTTGAAAAAGGCCACGAAAAATTTTTAAAAGCAATTAAGGATAATGAGTTTTATAAAAAATTGATTAATTACATTGAAAACCATATACCAAAATGGCCACCATGGGAGGAAGACGGATGGACTGATAATTTTGTATTATCTTTAGGATGGGATAATCTTATTGCTTTGGGTCCTAAAAATAAAGAATTAGTTGGCAAGAGTATTAAAAATATTGCAGAAGAAAGAAAAATAAGTGTGCAAGAAGCCTTAAGGGAGCTTTTACTTGAAGAAGGGCCTGGGCTCAGTGTTTATTTCAGGGGAGTAGGCGGAGCGCTTTCCGACAATGATGAAAATATAAAATACTTTGATGAGATGATTGAAAATGGTCTCTGTTTAACTGCTTCTGATGCAATATTTTCTAGAACAGGATTTTCAATGCCTTATCTTTATGGAACTTATTCCAGAATTATAAATAGGTACGTCAAAATAAAAAAATCTATGTCATTAAAGAAAGTTATAGAAAGATTTACCAGTAGGCCTGCAGAAAGGTTTGGTTTCAAAAGTAGAGGTTATTTAAGAAAAAATTATTATGCAGACATTGTTGTTTTTGATATTAATAACTACAGGGATTACCCTGACATATTTGCTAAAAACCCAAAATATACAACTGGTGTGGAACATGTGATCATTAATGGTAAACCCGTTATTGAGGATGGCAAAAATAAAAGATTAATTGCTGGAGATATAATATTGAACAGATAAGATGGAGAAAGGAGAATTTGTGAACACAGATAAAAATTTATCTATTGAAGATATGGCGAGTAAAAATAGTTCGAACAGACAATTAAATATAATTCCTACTCCAAAGGAAATAGAAATAACTTCTAAAAATGAAATAATTTTTAGCAGGGAAATGGAACATAATATTTATTTAATTTCTGAGCATAAAGGTAATCTAGATTTTGATTTGGAAAAATTAGAATATTCTGCAATATTTTTAAAGGAAAAATCTAAAGAAAAATTTGGCTTAAATTTTAAAATTGCTTATCTTAATGAAATTAAATTAAAGGAGCGCCATATTATTGATGAAATTGGAAATAGAGATATATTGATATATTTATTTAACAATAGAAAAGAAAATAATTATTTTAACGATTTTTTAAAATCATCAAATCTTATAACACCAGATAGTTTAAGTTTTTTTAATAATAAGAAAATTTCTGGTCAAAGTTATATTTTAAAGATTCAAGATAAATTCCCAATCATTCTTTTAGCAGTAAGTGAGATGGGCTGCCAATATGCATGTTCAACACTTCTTCAACTGTTTAGAAAAAATATTGTAAATTCAAAGAATAAATCAGGTGATGTTTTTTTACCTGAAGTTATGATTAAAGATTCACCCGATTATAAATATAGAGGCAATAACTGGGATATCTGGTGTGAACTTGGCTGCTGGTCCTACGACAGGGGAGATGGTATCGAAGCTTATAAAAAACGAATAATTAAAAAGCTTGATATGTGTCTTGAATACAAAGTCAATTTTTTACTTTTCGATGGCCTTGGATGGAATAACGAAAGATTTACAGGTTATGGCCAAATGATGAGAGAACTGAATTCTGAAGCTAGGAAGAGAGGGATATATCTTGCATATGCAGGGAATACCAGTGGATATGGAGCTTCTGGGCAGGGATTGTATAATGGTGAGATTTTTAAAAATAAGACAACTTATCCTGATGGTAAGGAATATTTGTGTATGGGTGCTTATGAGTCAAATGAAATAAATGATTTTTCAGATGTCACAGGCAGTTATCTTGGAACATGCATTTCAAACGAGGAATTAACAGATTTGAAAATCGAAGAGTTAAATGATTTCGTGAATTCGGTAGAACCTGGAGCTCTATATCTTCACAATCTTGATGTAGACGATATTATAAGATCAGAAAAAATGTGGAAAATAAGATGCCATTCATGTAGACAAAAATGGCCCAATGATGAAGTAACTGCACCAGATGGAATGGCAGGGGCTTTTGCACATTTTTATGACAGGCTAGTTGATGGAATTAATTGTGTAAATAAAGATGGCTATAAAGCTTCCAAAGACTGCCTTAAAATACTTGTAAGTCCTGCTTATTCTATGTATTACCATGAGGATAATGAATGGAATAAGATAGTAAAATACTGGTCAATGATTTCAAATCTAATGAAAAATAAAAACAATGTATTTTTTGGAATAAGGGAACAATTTCTTAATCATCAAAAACAAACAAACCGTATAATTGAATTAAAAAAGTCAATAGATGTAAAAGGGAAAGGACACAGTATTTCAATTATTTACTTTTATGGGGCAGATGGAGCATATAATAATCAGATATTTTTAATTACTCCTGTACTAAATCAGATATTCGAAGGTTCAGATATGCTTATAAATGCTTCAGGTAATGCGTATCAGGAACCTTTACAACTAATGAATGCAGAATACTCATGGAATACTAAGTCAAGTACCTTTTATAAAATGAAAATGCCTTCTTCATATAAGGAATTTATTAAACTTTATGAAAAATTAAAGGTTGCAAGATTAAGACCATCAGAAATTTATGGTAATGGTGGTTTCATTGAAGTGGCATGCATTAAACTTTATGGTGAAGAAGTTGGTAAAAAAATGGCGCAATTATTTTCTCTTGGGACGTCCAAAGACGAATCCTATATAGCATTTCTATTTAACTGGTATCTACAAGATCTGAATGTAGATGCAATGGTTCCTTATAAATATCCTTCGAGCGTTTCATGGGGTTTGGAAAAAGATTTGATAAAGTTAAAGAAACTAGTTGCAAGGTTTGGCAGGATTAATAGGATTACTGGAAAAGCATTTGAAATAATAAGCCAAATTGCAAGTGAAATAAAGGATAGTAATTATATAGATAAATATGTAAAGGAAGACATTGCCTGGTATGAAAGGTCACTACATATAAGTAATATTTATACTATACTTTTTAATAATTATATCAGGTTAAATTATGATTGCCTGGTTTTTTTGGGTTCAAAAAATAGAATTTCAGATCCAAGTTCCAGTTTAATAATACTGAAGAATCGAGTCATTAGACTAATGGGTAACCTTAATAAAACAGAAGAATATATTAAAAAACAGAATTATAAGCCGATTGATTACCTGGGTGGCTCTCAGGTAATGCAAAGGGAAGCTTTGTATTACCTTAAATCTAATTTAAAAGATATTGAAAAAAGTCTTGAAATTGGAAAAGTATTTATTTCAGATCATGATTATAAGAACTGGTGGTAAAAATTAGAAGCATCTATTATGATCCTCTACATATTAAGGAATTTAAGGATTTTTGGTCAGGAAAGTATAAAGAAAAAGTCTTGCTTTCACCAATTTATTATAAACAGTGGGATTTAATACATAATTTTTTTAAACTAAATAGAATTAAGTATGGCAGAAGTTCAAATACTGTTCACTCAAGAAAACCAATTTGTGATGATTTAGACTTTTTAAATGAATATTACATAATTCAACAAACATGTCTTTCACAAACGGGGCGTAGTTGTGAAGTTGGTGCTTATCCCACTGGTTTTTTAGGCGAATATCTTGTTTCTGCTGTTTTTGGAGCAGAGATTTTTTTTGTTGGAACTAACACACACTCATGGAGTGCAATTAAGGATTACCCGCTAAAAAATTATAAAATTTTAAATTCATTTAAACAATTATATAATAAGTCCAAATGGATAAGTAAAGTATTAAAAATTTTAGATTATTTCGTTAAAAAAAAGGTGCCTTATATTCTAATACCAAATTCATTTATCGATGCAATGAATTTTGCTTTCTTATTAAGGGGTCCTGAAAGAGCCTGCCTTGATGTTTATGATTATCAGGAGGAATTATATGAATTGCTAGAGCTCGGCAATGAGTTTAATATTTATTTTTTGAACAAGCAGTTAGAAATTATAGGTGAACATAATAGAAATATATTAGGTAATGAAGAGTTTTATAGAAATTGTATGTGCTACATTCCTCAGTCCTGTGTTGATACATATTCATTAATGAGTCCTGATGTGTATAAAGAATTTGGATTTGTATATCACCAGAAAATCATAAACAAATATGGCTCAGTGTTTTTTCATATTCATTCAAATGGCCTTCATGTATTGAAGGAGGTTATAAAACTTTCAAAAATTTCTGAAATTTTCTTTACTGAAGACACAGGCTTTGACAGGCCATTTATAATCAGGCACAAACTTAGAGAGCTTTCGGAAGATGTTCCAATAACTTTTATTTGCACAAAAAAAGAGTTTTTAGATGCTCTTAATAATAAAACATTATGCATGAATTCAAGATATGTTGTTCCTTTCTGTGATTTTATGGGCATGGACTGGGATAGAAGTAAAAACAAGAGCGAATATTTTAGTGACTTAGAAGAAGCAATAGCTGCAATGGAAATGGCTAGGAATTATAAGAGTAAATAAAAAATATAGTTTTAATAGAAATGATTGAAGAATTATCAGATAGAAAATTTATATTCCTTATAAAGTGGAAGATATAAGAGGAATAATCAGCAAAATAAAAAGTCTGCAAAAAAGAAAATTCTTAATAATTTAATAAAGACGTTTATTTCTAGAAAGATATAAAGAAATGACAAAAAAAGAGAATTTAACAAGAACCATAAAAAGGGATAATCCAAAATGGGTTCCTTATAGATATGATGGTTCTTTAACATTATTGCATCCTGCAATCATAGTCAAAAGAATAGACGGTGGACTTGATGATTGGTGGACAAATTGGCTTCCCACCACCGAAAATGAAGGATGCTATACTGATGGGAAGCCTGTGCTTGATATAAAAGATGTAAAAAACTTAAAAGTTCCTGATACTAATTTTAATACTATAACTGAAGATTTGAAAAATAAGGTATTAAAAAATACAAGTGTGGATACTTTGCTTATAGGGTATGATGACTTTATTTTATTTGAGAGAGCACAATTTTTACTTGGTACAGAAAATTTTTTAATGGCCATTGTATCTGATACTGAAAATGTAGAAATATTACTAACAAAAATTACAAATTACCAAAAAAAGCTGGTTAAGTCCATGATGCAGTCAGGAATTTCAGGTATAAGGTTTATGGATGATTGGGGTATGCAAACCACTATGTTTATAAAACCAAAATTATGGAGGGAACTTATAAAGCCAAAACTAAAGGAATTATATGATACCGTAAAAGAATATGGTGGCATAGTTTTTCAACATTCGTGTGGTCATATTGAAGAAATTATACCAGATCTAGTAGAGATAGGACTGGATGTAATAGATCCCTGTCAGCCTGTAGCCAATAATATATTTGGATGGAAAGAAAAATATGGTGATAAATTATCATTTATGGGAGGACTGGATACACAGGGTGTTTTAAGTTTTGGTACTGCCAAGCAAGTAGAATCATATACTATTGATTTTGTAAAATATATGAGTAAAGAAGGGGGATATATTGCTACTCCAAGCCATACAATAAATATTCCTGAAGAAAATAAAATGGCAATGCTTGCAGCTATTGAGAAAGTAAATAAGGGATTGATATGAATTTGCTTACTTATAATCTTCAATAAATGCAATAATTCTCATATCCACACTTCATTTTGGACTGGTAAAGGATTCAATTTTACATATCTTAAGGCATTGAAGCTGATAGGAGTTTGGGGTATTCAGGACACCATAGTAATATCAAGGATAAATTTATATAAAATTATTAACGGTCTGGCGGTTTTGCAGTTGAGCTTCTGATTATAAGCTTGGGTAATATTTTTATCTGCTTGTGCTTCCAATTATCAGCACTAGCAAACTCACCTATTAAGAGTTTCATTGCAGTTTCACCAAGCTCATATTTTGGTTGTGCTACGGTAGTTAAAGGTGGAAAAAAATATTTTGCTCCAGGGATATCATCATAACCTAGGATTGAAAAGTCATCAGGTATTTTCATGTTTGATTCATAAATTGCATCATATGCTCCTATTGCAGTTATATCGCTGATAAATATTGCTGCTGTTGGGATTTCTTCTTTACCTAATTTTAGAAGCTCTTTTACTGCTCTATAACCACCTTCAGTTTTTAAATTACATTCTTTTAGATATTTTTCATTAATCGGGATCTTATCTTCTTCAATTGCTTTCATGTATCCGCTTTTTAACTGTTTGCAGGGAGAATTAACTATAGGGCCATTTATAATTGCAATTTTTTTATGACCAAGCTCTATTAAATGTTTAACACCAATATATGCTCCATATTCTGTATCAGCATACACACAATCAGTTTCAATTTTTATTGCAGGCTTTATATCTATTAATACAAAAGGAATTCTATTTTTTATTAAAAAATTTATTATTTCATATTTTTCACCTATGGGGGAGATAATTATCCCATCAACTCTTTTTCCTGCAAGTACTTTAAGGTAATTCTGCTGTCTTTCACGGTTATAGTCTGAGTTGCAAAGGAATATATTTAAACTGTTCTTATTTGCAACATCCTCTGCCCCTTTTATTATCTCAGGATAAAATGGATTGGTGATATCGCTTATGATCACGCCGATAGTTTTTGTTTGTTTTAATTTTAAGCTTTTTGCAATTAAATCAGGTTGATAATTTAACTCATTAGCTGCTTGTCTTACCTCTTCTTTTGTTGAATTACTTATTTTAGGATGGTCTGAAAGGGCCCTTGAAACTGTTGACTCTGAAATACCTAATTCTCTTGCTATGTCTTTTATTCTCGTTCCCATAAAAAATAAAACTTATTGATAATCTTTATGAATATTATAAACAAATTTTTTTATTTTATATTTTATTATCATAATATTCAAATGATAATAATGCAATCGTTTGTATTAATCAATTACATAAATATTAACCAATGCCGTGCGATTATGATAAATTTTAAATTAATTTTAATAACACTCTTTTACCTCTAGGAGAAAAGTTATACTATATATAAAGAGCCAGCTTAACAACTATCTTGAAACAACAATGTTTGTGCCCATGAAATAAATATCTGATCTTCTAAATAGTCTTGTCTGTTATAAGAGGCACCTACCCCAACATAGAATGAATCAAGTATTCTACCTGAGAGCTTTATGCCGAAATTGCATCTCAGATTCAGGAAAAGATTTTGACTATTTGGATAACCATGTTATAATTTTTTATGCACCTAATGGAATTCCTCCTTCTGCCCAAAATTTGGAAAAATTATTTATATCTGATGATGAAAAGTTAATAAAAATTATAAAAGAAATATTTAAAAAATAGAAATACATTATCAATATTTGGTAAGAAATACGGTACCTTATAACTGTATTAATTTTAGGCTAATTTTTGTGAATAAGTTAACATTATGTACCATTTGTAAGACTACAATGATATTTATGTCATATAATTAACATTTTGCGTAAAATGTTAATTCTTTCACATTAATAGGTTATTTTAAGGTCTTTTACAATATCTCCAAAAAATAAGGTTACAGATGTTTTCATATCTCGGGGGGTTAAATAAGGCTTAGCTCAGCCATAAAATTTACTCTCGATGTAAGTAAATTCAGGATTCCAGAGCCAATAAGATTAGCACGTAATTATTTGCAAAAGTTTCAAGAAACTAAAAGCTGCCAATGGGGGTTATAACTGTCTTGATATAACATTAAACAAATCTTTAAGCATTTTTGGCTTATACCTTGGCTTGGAATATCCTGACTTTATTTTTGCTCTAAAAGTATTTAAAAAAATATGTATAATTTAAAAATATTGGAATTAAAATAAAATTCAATTAATAGAAATTTTTATAATTATCGTGGTGGAGAATATCCAATCTATTTACTTTAAATGGTTTGGTGTCGCAGGTATTGAATTAAAAATAAATAATTGCATTCTTTTAGTTGACCCTTATTTTACCCGTGTTCCATTTTACAAGATGTGGGTTGGTAAAGTTATACCTGATAGTATTGATCCAATAGATTCTTACGATATCCTTAGAATTTTAACGACATTAAACCAAATAGACTTTGACACTATTAGCCTAACTTTTCTTAAACAAGCTCTCCCTTATTCTTCAAAAAATAGAGATAAGATTGTTTCATACCTTATAGAAAATGGTTTTCTTATCCCTCGTGATAGAACCAGCTTTAGTAAGGGGAAAAAATATCAAATAGGACTGCGTGAAGTTGTTGCAGTCGAAGCAAAACTTAGTAATTGGAAAAGAGGACTATATCAAGCTTACAGATACAAGGAATATGCTAGTAAATCTTATTTAGCTCTTTACTTAGATTATCTTGGTATATATGAATTTAAAAGAGACAGGCCCCCACCTAAAAGACTATCAGTTGCAGATTCTTTTGATGATTACAAGTGTGATGATTATACAGATTGTGATTATGTGGATTTCTAAACTATGATTTCCATAGTTTTATCCTGCTTGAAAAATGGCTAAAGATAGCCCTGGTCAGGTTTTTTTGTTTACTGCTTGCTAACTTTTCATATATTTTTTATTTTTAATGGCTGTAACATCATTTTGTGGTGTTTATTGATGTCAATTTTTACTTTATACTTATGAGATCCAAAAGCAAATTCTTATAAATATGAATTATTATAGTTTTACATTTTAATAACAGTTGCATTAAATAATTTTTATCATGCATATTTATTTTTTTAAACACATTATTTGATTTTATCGAAAATATTTTTTATAAAAATTAAAACACAAGGATTTATAAAAAATAGATGATATTATATTAGTGAACCT
>JAMDEN010000051.1 GCA_023487035.1 Actinomycetota bacterium | reverse complement strand
AAAAAAGCAAATGTAAATCTTGCAGCAATCAATTATTATTTCAGGTCTTCAAAAAATTTATTCATCGCCATTGAAGATTATTTTACTGAAGAAATAAACTCACTTTACAAGGTACTTGAAAAAAATAATAAAGATTCCAAAGAAAAAATAATGATCTGGTCAATTGAATTTATGAATTTTCTTTACCAGAATTCAGGAATACTCTGGCTTATAGCAAATAGGATAATAAAAAAGGATTTTTCTGGTACATTATATGAAAGCATAATCCAGAATAAAAATCTTCCTCTTTACAATCTTATTAAAGATGCCACAAAAATTAATGATGAAGCAATTATAACTGCAAAGATGGTTCAAATCATATCAGGTATAGTTGGACCATTGATCATGTTTTATGGTATTGGACAAGATTTTAATTTTGATCTAAGAAATAAAGAGCTTAGGGAATTTTATGTAAGTAATCTTTTAGAAACAATTCTTTCCAAGTAATTTCCAAATAATAAAAAATTATAAAATAAGATTTTTATATTGGAACATGCATTAATTTTTTATTTATATTATCTCTCTAAAAACTATTTTATTTTTTTTAAACCACATTAATTTTTATAAATAATTTATTATGTATTTAGCCATTTTATAATCCTTCTTATATAATTAAATTAACCTTTGATTATATTTGACTTTGAGGATTAATGTACTATTGTAAAAGCTGTATTATCTTTTTTTGGATTCTTGATATTAATATTATTTTTTAAAATCAGGGGAATGATGTTTTATAGAAAAGTGAAAACATGCAGAGCTGTTGTGGCTGGCATGCGATATTGCAGATAAATTTGAACCCCTTAGTGAAGAGGAACTGAAGATTTTAGAGAAAAGATCAAAAGTAATAAATACGATTACATCAAAACTTTAAGAATCAATCCCGATATAACCATTTTTCCAGGATATTTTTCAATCATATTTTTCTTCAAAAATAATTAAGCTTCATTCAAAAATGTAATAAAATTGTACTTGTTTATTACTTAAAATGTAATATAATTGTGCTATGTTTAGTCGTAATATTGAAGTGGAATTTAAAAAATGGAAAACAAGCAGTATAAGAAAACCGCTGATTGTTCGGGGAGCAAGGCAGGTAGGTAAAACTAGTGTCATACGAAAATTTGGGCAGGAGAACTTCAGTCAGGTAGTTGAAATTAATCTTGAAAAAAAAGATCAGTTAATAGTATTTGATAAAGCAAGCAGTGTAGAGGACTTCCTGAAAAGAATCTCTATTTTTTTTGATAAAGCAGTAATTCCCGGCAACACCTTACTGTTCATTGATGAAATTCAGGAATCGAAAAATGTAATGGAACTATTGCGATTTTTTTCAGAAGAAAAACCACAACTGCATGTTATTACTGCCGGTTCATTGCTGGAGGCAAAAATTGATAAAAGCTGGTCAATACCTGTGGGCAGAGTTGATTATAAATATATTTATCCAATGACTTTTTTTGAATATCTTCAGGCAAAGAAAAAGACTGCGTTGCTTGAGTCCCTGAAAAATATTAAGCTGGGAGATGAATTTCAATTTGGAGATTTAGCAATTGATTTATTTAAAGAATATATAGTCATTGGCGGAATGCCGGAAGCAGTAAAAAGTTACATAAATAATGGCAATTATGATGATGTAAAAACCATTTTAAGCCGGCTTCATACTGCGTATATTGATGATATTAGAAAATACTCCAAATCAAATAGAGACAATAAGTATTTAGAACAGGTTGTTGAATATGGTGCAAGAATGGCCGGTTCTCTTTTTAAATATGAAAAATTTGGAGGCTCATCTTACCGCAGCCGCGAAATGGGGGAAGCTGTCCAGACAGTTGAAAAAGTAATGCTGTTAAAACAAGTAATGGCAGTTAATTCAACCTCGCTGCCCATAGTTGCCAAAAGTAATCGTCCCAAGAAAATGATCTGGTTGGATATAGGATTAGTAAATTTTATCAATAACGCCTATAAAGAAATAATTTCAGGGGAATATAAAGTCAAAATGATGGAACAGGTTGTAGGGCAAAGTTTAATTGCCGGAGGACTTCATAAACAAATAGATCTTTATTATTGGGCTAAGGATCGTGATGAAGGAAGTGCCGAAGTTGATTTCTGTATTCAGCATGGTTCCAGATTGGTTGGTATTGAAGTCAAATCAGGCAATATTTCAAAAATGAAATCCTTATTTAGTATGGCTAACACTGACAAAAATATTATTCCTGTAAGGATATCCTGGGACAGTTTAAAAGTAGAAAAATATAAATTTTCAGGACGGATATATAATTTGCTTTCAATTCCGTTTTATCTGGTTGACCGCTTGCCTGAATTGGTTGATCAATTTATTAAATAAATTTCCTTGTCTTGTATGTGCTTTAAATGTTTTATTCATGAAAAAATTTAACCCGATAGAAGGGAAAGAAAGAGTGTCTTTATATATGAAAAAATCTGAGTATTTAAGGACATGGCTGATAAAATAGTGAAAAAAGTATTGTCACAGGGACGTATAATTTGACAATTTCGCTTAGATTATTGCATAAAATAAAACAAACAAGATAATATAAGATAGTAATATGAGATAGATAAAATAAAATAAAAATTTTTCTAATTGTTTTGCATTCTTATAGAATAAACCATCCGATAAGATAAATATTATAGAATATTATAGAGGAATTATTTAAAGTTTCATATTCCAGCGGACTCATTTTGGGTTATAAATTGTATATTTTTTCCCGACTTCCGCATTTTTTCTTAAATTCTACCTCCAATAACTAAAATTTAAGCACAAAAACAACTGCTATTATCCATATTGAAAATGTAGTGCCATATTTTAAAATAAAGGTTGCTATTAATTAAAAATTATGAGAAAATACTGCTATGTTTGTTAGAGTAAAAACATCAAATAATAACAGAACAACATTTGTACAGATAGT
>JAMDEN010000169.1 GCA_023487035.1 Actinomycetota bacterium | reverse complement strand
CTTCACTCCGTCCTTTCGAATCCCTTTGTTTAAATATGACACTGTCATATTTAAACTCTTAATTATAGTTTAGTCTTAAATTTTACAGTTTCTGGTGCGCCTGGAGGGATTCGAACCCCCAACCTGTGGATTCGTAGTCCAATGCTCTATCCAATTAAGCTACAGGCGCATTAGATCTAAAATAAATAAATTAGTAAATAATTAATAAATAAATGTATCTGGCTATATATTTAGCAGAAAACATAAATAAATCAATTTTAATTTTATTTTCTCAACCTATTATGTGGATATTATCAATTAAAATGAAATACAATCATTAAAAGTAAATTTATCACGATTGGTTTTTAATAGCTTTTTATTCAAATTCATAATAATTCTAGCGAATATCTAAAATAGTTCAATAATTTCATAGAATAATAACTCTGGCGGAGAGGGTGAGATTCGTCCTTTCGTCTCGCTTCGCTTGCTGCAGGGACGCGGACTCATTACGCTTCGCTTCACTCCGTCCTTTCGAATCTCTCAAAATATGCCACCGGCATATTTTTGTTATATACTTACCCTTGATTATAATTCCTTTGCTTAAAAGACTGGCGGAGAGGGTGAGATTCGAACTCACGTAGGGCGTAAACCCTAAACGGTTTTCAAGACCGCCGCATTCAACCGCTCTGCCACCTCTCCATCTCATAATAAGCTGATTTATTATATCACAAAAAAAATTCTAAAATAAAATATTTTAAAAAAGAAAAATTACAAAATTATTTTCTGGAAATATATTCAATTCCATTCATATATGGTAAAAGGACTTCAGGAACTTTTACATTCCCCTCTTTATCCTGATAGTTTTCATAAATAGCAATCAACGTTCTTCCAATTGCACATGCAGTGCTATTCATTGTATGCACTAGTCCCTTTTTACCATTTTCATCTTTGTACTTAATATTTAACCTTCTTGACTGAAAATCAGTATCATTACTGCATGATGCAAGTTCTCTGTAAGCATTTTGTCCAGGCAGCCATGCTTCAAGATCATATTTTTTTGCATTCGGACTTCCAATATCTGCGGTACACATATTTAATATTCTATAATGAATTTTTAAGCCTCTAAATATTTCTTCAAGAGTTGTTCTTAAAAATTCATAATCACGCCATGAATTTTCAGGATGAGAAAAAATAAACATTTCAATTTTATCAAACTGATGAACTCTAAACATTCCCCCCATATCTTTTCCATAGCTTCCTGCTTCCCTTCTAAAACAAGTTGAAAAACCACAATATTTCAAGGGTAAATCATTAACATCTAAAATTTCATCTGCGTGATAACTGCATAAAGGTACCTCTGCTGTTCCAACAAGATATAAATCATCCAGTTCAGTTTTATAATATTGAGTTCTTTCAGCAGGGAAAAATCCAGTCCCGAACATTGCTCTTTCTTTTACAAGAATGGGTGGTATAAGCGGGATAAATCCTTTTAAATATAGTATATTTAAAACATACTGCACTAATGCAAATTCAAGAAATACTGCTTCATTTTTTAAATAAACAAATCTTGCTCCTGAAACCTTTGCACCTCTATCATCATCAAGAATATCCAGATTTCTTCCTATTTCTTGATGATTTTTTGGCGTAAAATCAAATTCAGGTTTATTGCCCCAGAAAAAAATTGGAACATTATCATTTTCATCTTTTCCTGCAGGCGTTGACTCATGAGATATGTTTGGATAAGTTGCCATTCTTGCCATAAACTTTTCATTTACCTTTGCAAGTTCAACTTCAAGTTTTTCGAGTTCTTCATTAATTTTTTTCATTTCAGCTATTGCTTTATTTTTTTCTTCACCGGAAAGTTTTGGAATATTTTTAGTATTCTCATTTTTCTTTGCTCTTAACCCATCTACTGCTGAAATTAATTTTCTCCTTCTTTTATCTAAATTAATATCAGCCAAAACATCGATTTTCATATTTCTTTTTTTAATTTCGGCTTCAAATATTTCCGGATTTTTTCTAAATAGCTCTATATCTATCAATTTATTTTCTCCTAAATAATCTTTTCTTTTAAAAATAAAAAATAAAAATTTTTATTAAATTGATTTTTCAGCTCTTTTCATCCCAAACAGGGTAGGAACCTAAAATTTTTATCATATATACATTTCTTCTTAAAGATTCAATGGCATCATATATAATTCTATCGTGAATATGACCTTCCATATCAATCATGAATACATAATCTCCAATCTCTTTTCTGGCTGGTCTTGACTCTATTTTTGTAAGATTAATATTTCTATCTGCAAATTCTTTAAGAATATTAAATAAGCTTCCAGGTTTATCTTTTTTTAAAAAACACACAATTGAAGTTTTATCCAGGCCACTTTTGGAAGGGATATAACTTCCTAAAAATATGAACCTTGTTTTATTTACTTTAGAATCTTCAATATCATCAGCAATTATTTCAAGATCATATAACTGGGCAGCTGTCTTTGTTCCTATTGCTGCAGCATCAGGTTCTAAATTTGTTAATTTTTTTATTGCCTCAGCTGTACTATTAGCTGCTATAATTTCAGCATCAGGAAGATTTGCACTTAAAAACATCCTGCATTGTGCTGTAGCATGAGGATGAGAAATTATCTTCTTTATGTTTTTTATTTTCACGCCTTTTTTTGCAATTAAATTATGTTTTATAGGCAAAGTGAGCTCTCTTATAATTTTAGCTTCACTTTCAAAGGTAAGAACATCCTGTGTAATATTTACTGAACCCTCAATAGAATTTTCTATCGGAGCAACTCCTTCATCTGCCTCACCTTTATCAATGCTTTTTATAACATCGACAATTGTTGGCATTGGGATCGAAATAATTTCCTTTGAATTGCCACAATACTTTAAAAGTGCTTCATGAGAAAAAGTTCCTTCAGGACCAAGATAAGATATTCTTTTCATAATTAATTTACCTGTTCTAACTTGCTTTTTTTACTAATGAAATTTACTTAATTTAAAAATTGTTAATTTTATTAATTTCTGCTTAATTGCTAAATGTTAAATTTATTAATCCTGCATAAATTCTGCACAAAAATAATATTTGAGAATATAATATTATTTATTATAAGTAATATATTTAAGCATTATTTAATTAAAAATCAAAAAATATTATTTATAAAAGAATTTTTAAGGTAAAAATTCTTTTGGATTATGAGGTACTCCATTTACATATACTTCATAATGTAAATGAGGTCCGGTACTATATCCGGTACTCCCCATTTTGCCTATAAGCTGACCTTGCTTAACAGTATCTCCTACATTAACAAGAATCTCATTTAAATGCCCGTAAACAGTTGTATATTTATCCATATGATAAATTACAATTTTTTTCCCATAACCACCTTGCCATCCTGCAAAAATAACAATTCCTGAAGCTGCAGCAGAAACAGGCGTATTTGGTTCATTTGCGATGTCTATACCTTTATGTGTTCCCGGAATCCATACTGTATCTGATTTACCATTACAAAATAAGGTAGTAATTCTTCCCCAGGTTGGCCAGATTGATGGAGTATGTTCCATTAAATATATATAATCCTGCATATTTTGTTTATCTTTTTGCAGGCTGTCAGCTAAACCTGGAACTTTTGCCAGTAATTCATCAAGTAGCGCATTAATATCATCTATTGTTTCCTCTTGATCGGAAGTATAATAAAAAATCTCATTGGGATTATTTAAATTTTCAATATTGGCACTTAGTCCATTATCACTTGAAGTTACCTGGCTCTCAAATCCACCCTGACCAGTAATATTTCTTACAAGTTTGTCCAGATCTTGAACTTCCTTAAAATAATTTTCAAGAAGTTTTGTTTTTGATTGAATTTCATTAGTTTTCTTTTCCAAACTTACTAACTCAACTTCCTTATAATTAATCTTATATTCTACTCTTTCAATTTCAGCTATTTTTTCATTTAATTTCTGTCTCGTAATAAACAAATTTGAAATTAATATTGCAGTAGATGCAAAGATAATGATAACAATTATATAAATAAACCTCAGAAAGTTTTGTGATACTGTTAATTTTCTTATTTTATCTTTAGGACCTGAATAAATAATTAAAGTATAGTGTTTATGTTGTTTATCTTCATTCATAAAATAATTAATTTAAATATTGCTCTTAAAAAAATAAAAAAATTTTTAAAAGATATTTAATATTCCTAATCTGAAAAAGTAATTTTATTTATATTTAATGCCTATTAAATTAAAATTGCAAATTTAAAAATAAAAAAATATTATATAGCAAAAATTTCATATAAAAAATAATATTCTTAATTTTATCAAATTATTTCTCAACCATAAATTTATAAGAAGCAGTATTATTTGTCAGCAAGGTTTCACCTTGAACTGGTTTAACTTCAATTGTAATACTGCATTTTACCCCTGGATATGCTTTAAATCCTGAAATTGTAACTGATTTTTGTTCAGAAGGATCTATTGATGTTATTGTATAAGTTTTTTCTTCCGGCTTGGGATTATTTTCTGTTAAATAATCCATCGTAACTATTACATTCTTTTCAGTTACATTACCTTGATTTTCAACAAGAAGAGTTACACTTATTTCATTACCATTTGCTAAAATCATGTAATCCCCTTGTTCATTTATTATTTTAGGATTAAATTCAATACTATTATTTATTAAAGCTAGCCCTCTTCTTTCTTTAAGATTTGCAACAGTTTTTATATCAGAAATAAATTTTGATACATTTTGAGAATCAATAAGACTGTTATCTTTAAGAACTTTTGAATTTAATATTGCAAGATTTGTAATATCTAATTTTTCTCCTGCATTTTTTATTTCTTCCTGAAAATATTTATAAATTTCGTCACTCATGTACATATTTAAAAAAGCATCAGTAATCTGTGTAATAGATATGTCGCTTTGAACATCCTGAAGAGCATTAAATAATGCTGGTTTAAAATTTTCATAAGCTTTTGTCCTTAAATCCAAAACAAGTTTAAGAAATCCATGGGCTACTTCAAAATTTGCGGGAGGATTCATTTCCATAGCATTTTGTAAATTAATTTTGCTTTCTTCTGTAATATCTGAAAGACTTCTATCTAATTCTTCCCTTGAAATATCCTTTATTTTATCAAGTAAAGCAAAGAAATTTATTGAAGTTTTATTTGAATGCTGAACAAGAACAGAGACAGAATTTACATAATCAGCAATAGACAATTTCTTCTGCTCATTTAAATTTTTTTTACCATTTCCACAACTCCAAAGCCCGGTAAGCCAGCTTACAATTACTGCTGCTACTATTATCATTATAATTAAAGTTATTATTGGTTCTTTTCTACTTCTTCGTTCCAATTTTGATCCTTAACCTTTATCATTTCCACCATATCTTGCAACTTTTACTGGTGGGCGAAGGGGGACTTGTTCTTTCGTCTCACTCCGTTCGCTGCAGAGACGCGGACTCCTTCGCTTTGCTCAGTCCGTCCTTTCAAGTCCCCTTTAAAACATGCCACTGGCATGTTTTAAATTATTTAACCTTTATCATTTCCACCATATCTTGCAACGTTTACTGGTGGGCGAAGGGGGACTTGAACCCCCATGCCCTTGCAGGCACCAGGCCCTGAACCTGGCGCGTCTGCCAATTCCGCCATTCGCCCAGCGATGCCTAATTTTTTCTATATTACCAGCAACTCACTCACTGAAATTATAGTGTATATAAATATCCAGTTTAGCAGTATCAGTCATACGACCTTCTGAATCTACTTCAATCTTATCTATAAACCTGGTTATTATATTTTTCCAGTCAATATCACTTAACTTGCCAATGCCCAGCTTCAGGCTTTTTAAAAAACCCTGCAAACTGTTTATTTTCTTTTCTCTCAGCTTTTCTAATTTTTCCTTATTTTTTTAACTCATATATTATACTATTAATTTGTTTTAATTCCTTTTCTTTTTCCCTTAGTTTTTCTTCAATATTTGCTTTTTTTATTGGTTTGGGCACATTTTCATTCATGTAAAGCTCTAACAGCTTATCAATATCCTTATTTATCTTATCTTTCCTGTTTTCAAATTCAATAGCTTTAAAATCATTGTTTAAAATCTTACTGCTTTTATTCAGTATATACTTCTTCATATTGTCAGGATTTAGAAGAAAATATTTTACATCATTTTTTATAATTTCTTCAATAAGTTCTTTTCTTACTGCAGCGCTGCTGCAGGGTTTATTTGTTACTTCTTTTTTCTTTCCCAGATCACCGTAATAAAATACAGTACCGTTTTTTGTTGAATATCTGCCCCCGCAAAAAGGATACTTGCATTTAAAGCACATAAGCTTACCGGTTAAAATATATATAGTTTTAACAAGGTTATTATAATTGCTTCTATTTGCAGTATGCTGTTTTTTTGCTTTTAAAAAAAATTCTTTTGATATTATGGGTTCTTTTTTTATACTGACAGGTTTTACAAAATCAAACTTGCTGTTTTTAGCATAAATATATTCGTCTTTATAATAAAGTTCATTGCTAACGATGCTTTTTATATTATTTCTTGTCCATATATTCTCATAAACTCTCCCATATTTATTAGATTTTAAGATTCTTCCAAGCTTTTTAAATCTTGTCGGAATGCCCATAGCATTTAATTTCTCAGGCACCTTATAACAGGACCGGCCTTGGTTTGCAATCAAATCAAATATTAGTCTTATTACCCTGGCTTCTTCCTGATTTATAACCAGCCTATCTTCTTCATCAAGTTCATAACCATACGGTATATCATTTCCTCCAGATGGAAATTTACCCTGTTTTGCCTTTTGATACCTGCCCCTGGCGGATCTTTCAGCAATTATTTTTAATTCTTTCTTACTGAATATTCCCTGAATATCAGACATAAAATCGTCATCTTTATTATTTAAATTAAGAACTGTATTTTGCAACATAAGCTTTACATTATTATATTGAAATACTTCTTTTAATACCTGTAAATCTTTTACACTTCTTGATAATCTGTCCTGGTCCACCACGAGAACCCTACTGTACAAACCATTGCTGCAACCTTTCAGCAATTCTTTTAACTGCGGTCTTTCCTTAATGGTTTCGCCCGAAATTCCAAGGTCCTTATAAAGGTCAAAATCCCAATTATTTCTATTGCAGATATTTTCTAATATATTTATTTGTTCAGGTATGCTGTACTTGTCCTCTTTTGCCTGCATATTGCTTGACACTCTCACATAACAAGCTACTTTTTCATCTTTTTCCATCAATAATAATCTTAAAATAATAATTTACTGTATTATATAAAATTAAGGTTCTTTTACCAATAACTCATCATCTAATTTTGATAAAATCAGTTCATAGACATCATATAAGACCTCATCCCCACTGTTTTCCTTATTGTAAAATCTGGAAATATTTTTAACTTCCTGGGCCATTTTAAATAATTGCCAATATATTATTATTAAATATTTTACCTTAAACTTTAACTTTAATCTCCTAAATAAATGCACATAATTGTTGCTTTTACAACATTACCATAAAAAGCCACCTTTTTTAATAATGTTTACAGGATTGTTAACTTTATTCCCTTAAAACATCTCAATAAGTTGTTATAGTAAAAATCTATACAGTATCTATATCAGTAATAAATAATACAAAATTTTATTATTGATATAAAACTATTTAGAGAGACATATGGAACATTCAAATAAATCCTTTCCTGAAGCCTTAAAGGAAATAATGAAAAAAAAGGATGCTGTTCATAGAAAATTGGCATCTAAAACTAATTTCAGTTTTACTTACTTTTGCGTGTTAAAAAAAAGAAAAAATCATCCTCCAATGGAAACAATAAAAAGTATTGCTGCAGGACTAGAAATTCCTCCTGAATATTTTTTAGAATACAGGATTGATAAGCTTACAAGATTATTAAAAGATAATCCTTCAATAACTGATGATGTTTTTTAATTATGCCCAGGAACTTGCCGAGAAAAATAATCTAATGCTAAATGATTAATAAGAATATGTATTATGCATTTTATAAATAAAAGGGTATTTTTCATATATGACTCTAATTAAAATCCTCTGTGAAGCAACCAGTAGAAATCTCTTGCTATATAAACTGTCACCTCGTCTTCAAGTACTATTCTATTATCATAATTTGCCGTAAATTTAAAAACGCAGTCCATATCAGTAAAGTTAATAAAAGACTCATCCCAGATACTGCCTTCCCACTTATCGCTAGAAGAATTTTCAAGATTATCTTCAAATTCTGTATCCATTAATTCAACAATAACTGATTCCGGTTTAAACTCTCCTGTGGCATAAGCATTTAATATGAACCTTTCGCCATTAAAAAATATTTCATATCCTCTTGGGCTATTCTCATTTCCATTTTTAGACAAATTATAATTTATCCTGTTTTTATCCCACTGCAGGGTATGTAAAATTTTCCTTCCAGGTTTATATCTGCTTCTATCCAGTGTCCCTCTTCAACCCAGACATCCTCATAGACCCAGTATGATGTATCTATCCAATCAGTTGTACTGTAATAATGCCAATACCCTTGCGAAACCGTATAAGATGTGTCAATCCAAACCCTGGTGCTATAATATTCCCAGTAACCTTGTGATACTGTATAAGAGGTGTCAACTCACCTTCTTTCGGTCCTGGTTTCCCATTGTGAAGTATCAACCCAGTAGGAATCAGTATAACTTTGCCAATACCCTGAACTTACCCATACCTGGTAATATTCTGTTGTGCTTTGAAGAACATAATTGCATACATATTTTATAGCATAGACTCTTCCCCCATATGACGGATTATAGTCAATTACATATTTGTGGTATTTATATGTCTTTCCATTAATTATTCCTGAATAATATCCCGCATACTTTGCTGCAAAAGAGTAAACATCCCAACCATAGCTGCTTGTATTATAAAGAAAGACAATATTGCATGGCACCCATTTATCCACACTCTTGGACCTGTCTCCCAGCGTGAAGTATCAACCCACCTTTGTGCAGTATAGTAATGCCGGTAGCCGCTTGTAACCCAAACATTATAGGTATAATCCTGCCAGTAACCTTGTGACACCGTATAAGAGGTATCAATCCATCTTCTCTGCTGCACATCTTTCCAGTAACCCTGATTTATTGTATAGGATGTATCTATCCATTTCTGTCTTGGGGTTACCTGCCAGTATTCACTTTCTATATATTCAACAGGTTTGGTCTCCCAGTGAGAAGTATCCACCCAGAATTTATATATTTCAGCAAAAAGTTCAGATGGAAATATAAAAATTACTGAAATAAATATGACTGTCAAAAGCAATATTTTTAGTTTTACCGATTTAAGCAGTTTCATAATAAAATGCTTTCTATTCTGTAAAAAAACTAGGTACTTTATATTCTTCACCGGTATAATAATCCTTAAATTTACTATCCTGTAATCTTATATATTTACCAACTATGTTTTCCAAATCCGTAATGCTTTCAATGTCTTTAAAATTAAGATTTAAATGATCACAAATAAAATATTCATCATTTTTATCAAAATCCAGATTATAATTTTCAAGATCATAGATTATCTGGTAGTCACTGACATCTTCAAAACTGAAACTATCTGTCCCAAATTTAGATTTATTAACCTCCTTGTCTACAATGAACAATATTTTATTTTCACTAATAGTCTCAATTTTTCCTTTATAAGATTTAATATCTACTATTTCAGGTTCTTCAATATCCTCATATATCAACACTTCCTGGCCAGTATTTTCATCCATTACAACAATTTTTCTCATTTTTACAACAACCTCATTACCATCCTTATCTGTAAATGTCTCAGTAATTAATTCAGGTTTATCAGTATATTTTTCATTGGCTTCATTTAAAGTTTCATTTTTAATTTTTTGCAGATAAATCTTATTTTCTATTTTGCTGATCAAATCAAACTTAATTGCAACAAAGAATCCAATTGATATGAATATAACAATGGCTATAAGTATTATGATTCTATTCTTCATAAAGACCTGTATTTATAAATATTTACTTAATTTAAATCATGTTCCAGATTTATATAATGTATCATAATGTTGACTAATCAACAATTAGAATTTAATTACCGACGTGATTTCTGCCCCCATTTAATGATTGTTTGGCCAAAAGATTGATTTTTTATAAAAAAAGCAGGCGTCAGGGATAAAATCAGGCAAGAACTGACTTTTAGTAAATGTAATTTATGTAAATCTGCAAGTGTCTAAAGCTGTTTTGGGCATGGATATTATATTGGAAGGCATAACTCCCCTACTTTAATAATCTCTATAATCACAGTATGTATAATCATTTTGTGAAAAGTCATCAAACAAATCTGCAGTTTGCAATTTTTTTGGCGGAGGCCTGTCCTTTTTAAACTCATCTATGCCCGGCCAGTCAGGTATTTTTCTTATTACCTTATAATCCTCTATAAAGGCAATAATGCGCATTTGCCCTTTGCAATTAGGGCATATTAAGGGATCAACTTCATATATTCTCTTTATTAATCTTGCCCAGGATTTATTGGCGCCTTTTACACACCCGTCATCTTCTGTGACACAGTCAGATTCACAAGCACCCTGTTTCTTTCTTCTTCCCCGACTTACATTGCTGTAATAGCCGAGATATCTTACGGTCTGTTCGTTTCTGTTGGGGATATGGCTTGTAATGCTTGCAATAAAATCTAGAGCATCAAATTCTTTAGTATCATTTCCAGTCTTGGATTTATATATTACCCTGGACTCACTTGCCATATAATTTAGCCTCTCAGTTGAAAATGATGCCCTTATGATATACCTTGCAATATTTTCCATGGACTGGCCATCCCCTGGATAAATCCTGTCACTTGAGTACACATTAAATCCGGAATGGCGCCAGTTAGATATAAGCTCTATTACACGATCGCCAATAAGTCCCCTTCTTTTTAGCATGGACAGGATTTGTGCCTAAATAGCGGTTCAAGGCTAGGGCCGTCAAGACCAGCAGCAGCTGCATAAAAGATGCCACTGTCGCCAAAGCCCCCATCAGCACAAAGTATATGAAGATGGGGATTATAACCTAGCATATCCCCAAATGTCTGTATGGAGCATATTGCAGCAGGAAAAGTATTTTCTTTGCCTAAATTGCTTTTTCACCAGATGGAGCAAAAATTGCTTTTACATCAGGCCAGGATGGGGAAAATAACATCTATATAATGAATATAGATGGTTCAGAACAAACAAGACTTACAAATAATCTTGGGGAAAATGGGTTTCCTTACTTTTTACCCATACCATAAACAACTGTTGATCGGCTATATAAAAAATAAAGAAAATCTGAACGGATCATATATTAATGGTTTATTATTAAAACAATCACTTAGAATGCCTTAGAGGGTTTGATTAATATCTGGGTTAAGGGATAGAAGAATATTAAAAAGCGGATGAGGCCCTCAAGCATACCGATTTTTGAATAGTTGCGGGGCCAAAAAAAGAGCCCAGGCAACTGTTTAAAAATCTATTGGAAACTGTGATCCATAATAAAAGAAAAATCATTACATAATCCTAAATAACCTCCAAAACAGTGAACCCAAGTGCACTAAAAAATCTATAACTAATAAATTTCTTTTGTTATCTGATCCCAATTATTTAAAAACTTAGTGAAATCTCTATCATCATTTGAATATCGATGTTCTGCTATAAGCATATGGTCCTGTTTTTTAAGCCCTCTCGCTTCCCAGCATTTATTTTTTTCAGTAACCCACAAATAACTATTAAATAATTTTTGCTTTCCGTGTATTTTATCAAGAAGATTTAATAAAATTGCTGGTTTTATAATCACAAAATGAGTATTTTTATGATTAAAAGTATATAGAACAAATATCCAGTAATCTGCTTCAGATTTCTCTAATTTTTCTCTGTTTAAAGTCCACCAACAGCAAGACGAAAGATTTCTCTGGAAAAGATCTTCCATATTAGTAACTAAAAAATCTTTTGAAAATTTAACCTGGATAGAAACAGTTTTTTTAACATCTTGATCAGTCAGGAGTAAATCAACGCCGGTATCCTTGGAAGGAATCCAAACTTTTACCCCTTTTAAGCGGGTCTCAATATGTGAGCCAACTAAATATTCACCTGCATGTATAGTAAATATCGGTTTCATATTGCACTCCTAAAATATTAAATATTTATAAAAATTCATAAAATAAAAAATTAATTTTACTATACCCGTTCACTTTTTTTAAACAAACACTCATTTTAAAACCCTTTTATATGTTACTAGTATATAATAGGGTTGGGAAAAACATAATGGGTGAAAAAATATATAAAGTAATAGCTCAACAAGGAGACGATTTGTTTTTAATTTCAACCGGTGTAAGAAGCTTGGATAAATTAGAAATGGCTATGAAATTGGATATAACTGCAAATAAAATATATGTGGAGATGCCAGTTGGGAGTTATTTAGCTAGAGGCTATTGGGAAGATTTTAAAGGTGATGAAGAAGATATACTAAGAATATTTAATAAATTATTAAAGTGATCTATTTATATTTTACTTCCAAAAACAGTCAACCCAGGTTTACTATTCTTATTTTACCTGCTAAATAATGCAAAGAGGGCTCCCCAAATATAGCCAAAACCAAAGTATCTGACGGCCTTTTATAATATTTTGTAAAAAATGCTTATTTTATTATATACTTTTAAATAATCATAAAATTATCATATTAATAGCATTATATTTTAAAAATTATAAAAAATACTGGAAAAAAATGGATGAAATTTTAAAAAAAGAAGATGAAATCTATTGTCCAGAATGTGCTAAACCCATCAAAAGAGACGCAGTTATATGTGTTAATTGTGGAGTCCAAATAAAAGAAATAAAGACGTCTGGAACTACTACTTATAATCTAAATGCAAAATCCAAAGGCATTGCCATAGTCTTTTCAATATTTTTAGGTTTCTGGTCTTGGTTATATACTTATAAAAAAGATTTTAAAAAATTTTGGATTTTTCTTGGTCTTCCAATAGTATTTATGGGAATAGTAATAATTATTGAAACCTTAAATAGTGTAAGTAACCCGTTAAATAAATATACGTCCTCTTTTATGCTGGTGCACTCTCATTTATATGTTGGATTTTACTCAGCATTAGCTAAGTATGGGACTTGGATATGGTTATTATTCTTTATTCCCCATATATGTGCTTTATGCAATAGCATTATAAGACCTGAAAATTTTTATAAGAATTACCCAAATGGCAACAATAATAAAGCTTAATACTAAAAGCGTTTAAATAAAATGGATAAAGTAAAAAAAGCATTAATGATAATAGCAACGGTAGCAATAGTCGCCATAGCAGGCTCAATGGTTTACTACTTTGTATTTTTTAAAACCGGGCTTATTAGAACAGAAAAAGCTCAAGAAATTCAACAGGAACAAAAAATACAAAATACTGACGTTATTACAAACAGTGAAGTTGCTGTAGCAACAACTAAAGCTGAATCAGAAGCCGATAAATTTAATAAAGAAATTTTAGACTTCAAGAATTTCTTTAAAAACTATTTCGATACAAAGAAAGCATATGAAGAGAAGTGGTCAGATATAAGAAGTAATAACCCAACCAGAATATATACAGCGGGGGAAATTTCTGTGTTAACTAATGATGAATTAAATGCTATAAAAAGAATATTTGATTTCCCTGAATCAGTGACAAAATATATTGATTATGATTTATCATATATAAAAATTAGAAGTAAAATTTGGGAAACTTTATCCGTTCTTCCCCCAAATGCAATTGTAGATGAGTATTATCCTGATTTTTCAAAAGACTTGGACAGTATGTTAGAATATGAAGATCAGAAAGACAATGAGTTAAGAAATATTCTGGTTAATTACAACAACCGTGCTAAAAAATTAGGGATATCCATACCATTTCCTAATAAATAAAAGAAGATGAACTAATAGTTTATAATAGTATAGCCTTATATGATATTGATTATTTTATTTAAAAACTATCCCTTTATTTTGTAAACCCAACCCATACATCAAACCGATTTTTGAATAGTTGCGGGGCCAATAAAAGAGCCCGGCGGCTGTTTAAAAATCTATTGGAAACTGCGATATTATTTCTTCTAACCTAAACTCCCCAAAACAGTCAACCCAGGTTTACCATTCTTTAAATATTATATGTTGACAAAACAGTCAACTAAATATATTTACCCAATAAATATAGACAAGCTTCCTCTACTCAAAAAACCCAAATCAATCCCAAATATTTAAGTTCCTTCAAAAACAATTTATAAGAACCTGTCTTTATATCAATGTAGTATTTTACTTTGCGAGCATAAACCGCTTCTCTATTTATCCCTCTCAATTCTTGCTTTGCAAGAACCGTAAAATCTCCACATTGACCTAAATCCAGAACCTTCTTTTGCTCCGCTCATGCGGAAATTAAATATTTTTTATTGTAAGAAAAGGAGCAAAGGAAATGTATCAGTACAAAATAACATTATTAAAAAACAAAATTGCAGAAGAAGAAGTCAAATTTACATGTTCGAAGGATGTCGCAGAAAACAGTTTTATTCGCCATCTCTTCACCGATCAAGATAATGACAAAGAAAAACTTTATGTAATTATATTAAATATAAAAAATAAAGTTATCGGTTATTCTTTAGTTTCAATGAGAAGTCTAACATCTTCAATTGTTCACCCAAGAGAAGTTTTAAAACCGGCCATTTTAGCCAGCGCTGCAAGCATAATTATTATTCATAACCACCCTTCCGGAGACCCTGAACCTTCATCAGATGATATAGAAGTAACCAACAGGATATCAAGAGCCTGTTCGATTATGGGAATTAATTTGCTTGATCATATTATTTTAAGCTTTGAAGCTGAAGAATTTAAAGGATATTACAGCTTCAGACAAAAAGACATAATTTAACAAATATTAAAATTAAATAGAAAGATTTAAACAAGATGTGGATATATGACTATAAAACTAAAAGAGAATATTCTACCAGCTCATCCAGATTAAAATTCTACAATTATATAAGCATCGAAATCGAACCCATTCCAGGAAAGCCCTGCACAATCTTAGTTAAAAAAGGAATGGAAGAAGGCCGAGAACCATCTATAATATTTGAGCAGTTAGATATATTTAACGATTTGATCATCAATTAAAAAAATCTCCCACCTCCCACCCTATTTATCAAATTAAATCAATAAAATAAATATCTTAAATAATTCTAAAAATTAGTATATATTACATCTATATAATTAAAGGAGGTATTGATTGAAACCATTTAATGGATGTAAATATTTCATTATTATTTTAATGATCTCATTCTCTACCTTTACAATTTCCTGTACAAATACAGTTTCGTCTGAAACAGTTATAGAAACTAAAACTCAAGAAACAACTGCAGCTCCAATTACAACAATAGCGGAAACCTCCACTACAGTTGAACAGACAACGACTACCCAGGAAGCGACAACCACTACTGAAGCGGAAATAATCAATGCACCGGAAATAGCTGGTCTTAAATTTGACCAAGAGACCAAAAGTTATCTTAATGAAAAAGGAG
>JAMDEN010000075.1 GCA_023487035.1 Actinomycetota bacterium | reverse complement strand
TTGCGATATCTGATAGCGCAACCATATTATCAAAATAAATTATTCCCGTCAAGTATTATCTTAAATCAGAAATGTCATCGATTAAATCAAACAGGTTAAAGTGTTTGTTGGAACAATTTAAAATTATTTTAAACACCCCCTCTTTCTTTTTTAATTTTAGCTGAGCATAGTTTATTTCCGATATTTTTTCAGTTAAGTCCTTTATTTTCTGATAAGCAGAAATTTTTGCACTTATCTCTTCTTCCAAGTTCTTTGGAACATATATCATATTTCTTTTCCCATCCTTGTTTTTTGAAATGTATAGAGAGTTGTGAAGTTTTTCTTTAAGGGCACATCCGCAGTTTGGATTGCCGCAGACTCTTTTCATAACTACAAAGCAAGATACAGAATTGCTGTTATTAAATAAAAATTAATTTCTAAAAATTATAAAAAAAGAAAAAACTTTTGCCTTTATTTTTTATCAACTATTTTATTAATTGAAGAAATTATTTCTTCCTTTGTTGCACCTGATGCAAATATATCATCAAAACCCATCTCCTTAAGTTTTAAGGCGTCATCCGGTGGAATTGCGCCACCAATTATATAAGCTTTATTATCTTTGATTCCTTCCTTTTCAGCTTCGCTGATAAGTTCTCTGCCAAGCTGAAGATGGGCACCCCCAAGCGAACTCACGCCTATTACATGACGATATTACTTTTCCATCCTTCAAATTCTTTTTTTATATCGCTTAAAGCTCCCTGATCAAATAAAGGCTTTCCCTTATTTTGATCTATTTTTCCCTTTAGGATATCTTTTGTAGTTTTTCTTGCATTAGACATGAATAGATCTCCTTTTTATATGTGAAAAATTTATTTTTTAAAGTTAAAAAACTGGCTTAAAATTTTTTCTGCTGCTGTATACGGGCCGCTGCCATTATGGATTAAATCATTCAGCAATTTCTTGTATAAGCTGTCATTTTCGAGCTTCTCAAACAGCAGATTAGACAAGTAATCGCTGATAATTTCTTTCATATCGTTGTATTTGAATATAATCACCCAGGCCACCAACCAGGACAACAACAGTGGTATGAACCAGGTTCTTGATATCAACTTCAGTTTGCCCAACGCCTGCTGTTTCAACAAGAATAATATCTTTACTCATTGCATCCATAACAGTAATCATTCTTGATGTAACTTTTGATATGCCTCCCTGCCATCCTTTGGTAGGCAGGCTTTTAATGAAAACGTCCTTATCAAAAGAGTGCTTTTGCATTCTGATTCTATCTCCGAGAAAAGAACCACCTGTAAAAGGACTTGATGGGTCTACCGCTACAACACCAACAGTTTTTTTGGCTGATCTGAAATAATCTATCATCACATCAATTAAAGTGCTTTTCCCAGAGCCTGGAAGTCCTGTAATGCCAATGATATGAGAATGTCCGGTATTTGTATAAAGAAGTTTCAACTCATCTATAACCCCAGGGTCTTCTTCTTCAATATAGCGCATCAATTTTGCTGTAGCTTTTATATCTGCTTTTAGCACCCCATTTGCAAGTAATCCCATGGTACTCTTTTAGTTATGTACAAAGTTAAAAATTAATAATTTATAAAATTAAATACTAAAAAATAATTTTATCGAAATTATTTAAAACCTGATTATCTCATGTTTTTCCGCAGATACCCTGCAAGCTTCCATAACTTGTATCACTCTAAATCCATCTTTTCCTGAAATAGAAGGTTCCCTGTCTTCTAAAATCGAATTTAAAAATTCTTCCATCTGAAGATAAAATATTGAAGGTTTCTGTTCACCACCTACTATTAATTCTTCGTTTAAAAATAACTCTGTATAATCTGTCAAATGTAGAGTCCCCTCTGTTCCAATTATATACCTGTTGTATTTTGGAGTTGGCAATATAAAACCTTCTCCTGCAGATTGAGATGTCTGAGCATTATAGGACATAACTATGTTTGCCATCATGTTTTCTTCAAATCCCAGTATAATGCTTGCTTCATCTTCTCCCTCCCAATTAGGATTATATGAAAGCGTTTCGGCATAAACTCTCTTTGGAAACTTTCCTGAAAGCCATAATATATAATCGATTATATGTGAACCCCATAAAGGTATAAGCAATCCTCCTGTTTTCTCTTTAGAAGTCCACCATTTGGTGGGCGGTTTATCAACATATCCAAGCAAACTTACACTTATATCAATAATTTCACCTATTTTTCCACTATTAAAAATTTTTTTTGACTCCATTGCTGCAGTATGAAACCGCTGGCTTTGACCTACCATAAGTTTAATGTCATTCTGAGATGCAGTTTCAATTACTTCTTTAGCTTCTTCAACAGTATTTGTTAAAGGTTTCTCAATTAAAATATTTTTACCCATTTTAGCAGCTTTTATGCATGTATCTTTGTGAAGATAATGCGGCAAGCAGATAACCACGGAATTTATTTCTTTGTCATTTAATGCATCATCTAAATTAGTATAATATCTTTTGGCCTTAAATTTTAAAGCTGCTTCTTTTGCCACTTCTTCTACGATATCAACAGTGGCTATCAATTCTGCTTTGTCTTTCAGATCATTTATCGCTGTTAAATGAGTGTAGGCAACTCTGCCGCTTCCGATAACAGCCAGTCTTACTTGTTTTGACATAAATTTACCCTTTCCAATAAAAATAATAATTTAAATTAACTATAAATATCTTACAAACCACTTTTTTATAATACTTAAAACTTCTTCTTTTAAAGAACCTTTTAGAAGAAGGTGATCGCCCTCTTCAAATAAAATTATTTTCTTTTTTTCTTTAGCTTTTCTAAATAACAGTTTTGCATGTCTATCATACGGTACAATATCATCTTTCATACCTGCTAAAATCAAAATTGGTCTTGGTGCTATTTCCTCAATAAAATTTATTGGTTTCAGATCAATCAATGAATCCACTGATTCATAGCGCACATAATATGAAAAAAGTTTATCATCAACAATTTCCTTTATAGAATCA
>JAMDEN010000049.1 GCA_023487035.1 Actinomycetota bacterium | reverse complement strand
TATTGCTTAAATGCTGATTATGCTTCTGATAAGAAAAAATTAATGGAGCTTTTAAATCTGCAGAACAGAAAAATGATAAATGTTGTTAAGGAAAACATGAAAGGCGTTACTAATGCATTATTTATTACTAACAATAAATTCAAAGATATGCAGTATATAAATGAAAATGAGCTTGGTAAAGTATTTTTTATTGAGGTGGAAGAAGCTTTAAAAAACCAGAAGAAGGGGCAAACTGATCAGGAAATTCTTTCAAATTTAAAAAATGCGATATTAAAAAGAACAAATTTTGATGTAGCTATAATAAATAATGCTTTTTCAGGGATAACTTCAAAGTTTTTTTATGATCTTATAAATATTTTAAATATGAGACTTAAGGATGAGGGAATCTTATTTTTTTCAATACCTGAAAGAAAAGGTTTATCCCAGTTTGTTAATTTAAGTGGTGAATCTTTTAATGACTCTGAAACTATAGATAATTTTACTATTGAATATATTTTAAAAAATGCAGGGTTTGAAGTAATGGAAAAAGGTGTTTACGAAAAATATGATTCCGATTCAGGACTTGCCAAAGCTTATTCTGAGATAGGAGAAATATATGGCAAAAATGAATTATTTGAATTATTTGATATAAAATTGAGGCAGGATAATTTTAGAGAATTTAAACTTTTAAGCAAATTTGATATCTTAAATTCCCAGGAACTTAATATTGATAAATCTATTAAAGGTAAATTAAGAAAATTCATTTATCTCCTTACCAGTTTGTATTTTGAAAATATTCGTAAGAGTTTTAATGATGTAATGAAATCAATTAATAATAATGTTCATCTGCAGATTAATTCTGAAATTAATGAACTTAACAGAAAAAACAGGGAAAGACTCATATTAATATACTTTAATATTTTTAAACAGCTTGAATTTGAAATTGCAAATTTAGGGTATGATATAAAGGGATTAAGAGAAATTCTTCAAAAAATTAAGATAGAATCAAATGAAGATATTGATGTAGACAGTAAGATTGATATTCTTTGCAGAGACTTCAGAAATATTGATAAAATTCTTGGGCTGCATTTATCAAACAGGTATTTTCTTGCAAGAAAATATTAGCTTATCATGTTAATTAATTATAATTATGATAATTAATTAACATAAATTAATTATCATAAATTAATATAAATTCTGTTTTCCAGGTTAAAAAACTAAATTATAATTTTACTTTTTATGAAAGGTTTTAATTGTTAAGAACTTCATTACCTTTTATTTCAATAATTACTGTAAATTTTAATGGTAAATTTTTTTTAAAATCTTTATTTGATTCAATAAAAAAACTTAATTATCCCCAAGGTAAGCTTCAGGTAATAATGGTTGATAATGGTTCAAAAGATGATTCTGTGACTTTTGTAAGAAAAAATTACAAGTTTGTTGAAATTTTATTGTCTGATAAAAATCTTGGTTTTGCAGGTGGAAATAATGCTGGAGTAAAATTAGCTAAAGGAGAATATATAGCATTTATTAATAACGATTGTATGGTTTATCCTGACTGGTTAATAAGTATGGTAAATCTTTTACAGCAAAAAGAAAAAGAAAATATTAAGGCTGGGGGAGTAGGGTCCAAGGTACTGTTTTATTTTAAATATCTCCCGTTAAAAATAGTTTTTGAAAATTCAAATGAATTAAATAAAGATTTAAATAAAGATTTTAATAATGATGAAAACGAAATTAATACCTCGGATTTTTCAGGAATAGTCAGGCAGATAATTATCAGGGAAAATACAAGCGAAAATAAAATTAAAAATGAAAGCAGTGAAGTATTTAAAAATAATGAAATTAAAAATAATGAAATGCAAAATTTAATTAATTTTGCAAATAAAAGTTTTAAATATTTAAACGGTTTTTATGATATAAGGAAGGATTCTGATGGAAAATTAATAAGAAAAATCAGAAAGGAAGCTTTAGTTGGGGTTCCAGTTATAGATAAAAATAAAGATATAATACTTGAAATTGAATTTTCGTTTTTAAAAGATGGAACCTGCTTTAAGTTGTTTATTGAAGACGAAGAAATTGTAAGCGTTAATAACATAAGCAATAATAATAATGATTTTAAAATCAATTATAATAATAATCTTTATAGTCATAGCCAGGGGAATGGCTTAAAATATAGAACAATTCTTATAAAAATTCCAAAGGAAAAATTTAAATGTTCCAAAGATATTATAAATAGCTGCGGCAGTATGATTAATAAATCTTTTTATGCAAAAGAGATTGGTTATGAAAGTTTTAATGAGCAGTTTGAGAAAAATCTTAATAAAAACAAAGATGAGAAACTAAAAAATATTGAATTTAAAAATGTCAAATCCTTTGAAGTTTTTGCCTTACCTGGTTCAAGTTTCATAGTTAAAAAAGAACTTATTAATGAAATCGGACTTTTTGATGAAAAATTTTTTACTTATTATGAAGATATTGATTTTTTCTGGAGAGCAAGGCTTAATGGCTGGAGGTTTTTTGTAGAACCGGAATCTGTGGTAAGGCATTTTCATTGCGGCTCAGGAGAAGAATGGTCTTACAGTTTTACTTATAATGTTCTAAGAAACAGGCTGTTAATGATATATAAATGCGGCTGGCCAATGGCTTTTTTAAAAAATTATTTAAGTTTTTGTACATCAGCTTTTATTAATCTTGTTTATTTCATTATTGCTAAAATCAAAAGAAAAAAATTAGACAGAATAGACATTAAAATCAGGATAAGAATATTTTTTGAATTTTTTGTTTTAATGATTTTTTATCTTGTTAAAAGGATAAAAATAAGAATAACAGCTAAAATTTCAGATTTGGAAATTAAAAAATGGCAAACAGATTTTTAAAACTTTTTTAAAAAAATAATATTGAAAACATGAGAGTGATATAGAAGATTATATAGAAAAAAAATAAATAAATTTAAAAATAAAGATATTGGTATAATATTAAATATCAGAAAAAATAATGATTAAAATT
>JAMDEN010000028.1 GCA_023487035.1 Actinomycetota bacterium | reverse complement strand
GTATATGCACTAATTATTATATTAAGAGAACTTGCTCCTGGATCTCACAAGTATAAATCATAGATAAATACTATAAACTCATATAAATCTGATATTTAAAGTATAAAAAATAAAGGATTCGTGAAAAATGATTTTAATGGGAGCATGGGGGGCTACAAAAATTCCTATGCTTTTATTTGAAATGACCGCACTTGGGTTTAAATTTGCACTGCTTAGACTTGCCATAAATATACCTCTTATATTAATAATTGCCTATGTTATGGGAATTTTAATTAAGAAAGATGAACTAGTTGCAATTTATGAGAAAGCCAGTAAGCTTTAAATCATCTTGTAATTAAACTTCTAAATCAGCTACGTATTTCCTGTTAGAAATAGTAACACTATGATTATGTTACTACTGATTGCTTTAAGAAAATAAAATATATATTATTATAACCTTAAACACATCTTTTAAGTATTTTTAGCTTATAACTAAGCAATTGACAAAATATTAATAATTTTGATTTTTAAAACTTCTGATTTGAAAATTGGTTTTAACCTATTTAATACTGGTAAGATTTATTTTATCAGTTCCATCAGCATTCATTACCCAAATATCACCTTTGCTCTCTGAGCCATAACCAAATACAATTTTACTACCATCAGGTGACCAGGAGGGAGAGTTATTATATATATTGCTATTTGTAAGATTTATTTTATCAGTTCCATCAGCATTCATAGTAAATATATCACCCTTATTTTTTAACTCTGATACAAATACAATTTTGCTACCATCCGGTGACCATGCTGGAGTATAGTCGTTATTAGTAGCGGTATCAGTTAAGTTTATTTTATTACTTCCATTACTATTCATTATCCATATGTCTCCTTTTCCTGGTATTGAATTAAAGATAATTTTTTCTCCGTTTGGAGACCAAAGTGGAGATTTACCATAAGGAAAACCATTTGTAAGATTTATTTTATCAGTCCCATCAGCATTCATAATAAATATATCAATCTCGTCCTTTATTCCGCACTCATAGACAATTTTATTGCCATCAGGTGACCAGGCTGGAAATCCTTCATAAATATCACTGTTGGTAAGATTTATCTTATTACTTCCATCTGCATTCATCACCCATATATCACCAATATCTGCAGGATACCCAAAAACAATTTTACTTCCATCTGGAGACCATGCAGGGGAATAGTCATTACCTTCATTTTTCGTAAGATTTATAACATTACTGCCATCTGCATTCATAACAAAGATATTATAATTTTCATTCTTCTGCATAGACTCAAAAATAATTTTACTGCCATCAGGAGACCATAGCGGGCAGTCACCGCCACCAATACCCTTTGTGAGTTGAATCTGGGTGCTCCCATCGGCATTCATTAACCAGATTTGATAGCCTTTTATAAAGATAATCTTGCTGCCATCAGGTGACCATTTAGGTCCAAAGGGATGATAAATGACTCTTGAGCATCCAATCAGTATCAATGATATTATTAAAATTAATGTAATTGAAATTGTCCAGAATAAGATTGCCTTTTTTCTTGTGAAAGCATTGTTGGAAATCTCTTTGATTTTTTTCAAAACTATATCCTTTGTAATTTATATTAAATTATTTAAAAATATCCGGCTATTTCATTGAACTAAAACTTTCTTCTTTGCTATAAGGACTATACTTCCAATTATGCCAACCAGTAATGCTATTGGACACACTATTGTTGCCAGAACAAAAAACACTGGTTCATCCCCCATGCTGCCCCATACACCTTCTCCAAACATCTTTATTAAAAGAGCAAACACAAGATTATGTAGAACCGCACTTAACCCCATGCCAAGAGCTGATGCACCGGTAAGAATAAAAAATATCTTTGCAAGCTTTGAAAATTTAGCTTTTGAAGCAAGGATAATCAGTACTATTCCCATAATGGATATAGCCGCTATTAAGTATATACCTGTGATTATACCTATATAAGGAACACGGTATAAGAACATTCCAGCCATTACCATAACAAAGAAAGCAAATGTTATCCAGAAAATTACAACTGTAGAGATATAGATTTTATTTTTAGTAGTATTTCCAGAAATCATTGTTTTCACCCCCTTTATATTTTCTATATGTTCCTAAATAAATTACCAGGTAGCTCTTTTAGGACTCTGAACCATACTTTAAAAGTCTTGCTCTCTTTTACATATCTCTAAATGTCTGCTCCATAAGAGTTTTATATTCCTTAAGATAAGACTTCGGATAAAGGCTAAGTAGTAGTCCATAAATTTTAACCACATTATTATTTTTTATTTTACCCATATACAAATCATAAAAAATTTTATAATTCCAATCCTAATAATAAGTTTTTTAGCCTTGCTAATTTGATTGCATTTCCATATCGCTTTAGTTCCATGGATAATTGTTTTCTACCAAATTCCGTTAAACGATAATATTTTCGTCTTTCGTCATCAAACTCTGGGTCAGGCCGTTCATATGCTTCTTCGATCAATCCATCTGCAAGCATTCGCTTAATAGAACCATATAATGTTCCAGGTCCCATTTTTATTTTTCCATCAGAAGCATATTCTACTTGTTTCATTATCTCATAACCATGTCTTTCTTTATTGTAAAGAGCAAGAAGAATATAAAAGACAGAAGGAGTTAATGTTTGCCTGTATTGCTTTTGTTTCATAATATTTAATATTATATATCGAAAACGGATATATTGTTAATAAATATCATAAATCTAAAAGCTTAGTTTGAGTAAGTTCAATTTTAAATTACAATTTAGAGGTAATATTAATGGAAAAATGTGTATCAAGAAAACACATCTTTTAAGTATTTTTAGCTTATAACTCGGCTTATAGACTAACTCCACAACTTTTTAAACCTTTTATAAGTGTCATTTTTCACCTACATTGTACCAGTTTTTCAGCAGCATTGTACCAGCCCATAATTCTTAGTTAGTATTATATTCTTTTTTTTACATAGGTCTATTTAGTTTTCTAAGTGAGTCTCCTTCCATAA
>JAMDEN010000157.1 GCA_023487035.1 Actinomycetota bacterium | reverse complement strand
ATATTCAAAAGGCAATCAGTCCCAAAACTTTAAAAGTTACAGTAGAGATGAAGCCCAGGGGTGGAATTAAAATCAGATCTGTTGCAGAGATTTAAGATCTATGTCACGGGGACGTATAATTTGACAATAAATAAATTGAGATTAATATTAAAAATTGGTTGCGGGTTTATGTTAATTATACTTAACTTTATAACATTCTAATAACATGTATTATTATTAACTTTGTCAAATTATACGTCCCCGTGACATAATATTTGCCCTTATAGATTAATTAAAAGGTTAAGATTTTATCACTATCTGAAATCCATTGACTTAACTCAACCATATTACTGATTTCAGTGCCTTCGATCAGTTTTAAATCTTTTAAACCTCTGGCATTGGCACAGGTTCCACAAATTTTAACCTTGCCGCCTTTATAGATAACAGCACTTAACATTGTTCCAATATTATAATAACCCTGCGGGACATTCTGACCATAAATAGCACAGGTTGCTGAATCTGCCATTAAAAAAATTCTTATTTCAGATTGCGGGTAATCTTTCTGAAGTTGCATAGCAATCCTTAAAGCATTGTATGCTTTTTCTGAACCATAAGGAGCATCATTAATTATTATTAATACCTTCACCCTATTTTCCTTTCTTCAAGTATTTATATAAAATTTAAAATAGTATTTATAGTAATACCTATAGCATCATCAATTTCATCTGCTGTGGTCATCTTGCGTTTCCAAAATGTTCCTTAAGAAAAGGAATCATTACATCAGTAACATGTGAATCAATTGGTGTTGTTGCATTATAATCCAGATATATGGGGTTTTGTGTTTTCATTTTGCTTATGTTAACCTGAAAGTAAGCCATATTTCATTTGAAAACTGTACCACTCCAAATTAACATACCCCATATAATTAATAAATTGTTACAAAACAGGACTAAACAGGATTAATAATAAGCTTAATCTAAATGTTTGTGTAACACAAAAATATTAAATTTTATAGCATTTATTTCCACTTTAATTATATTGTATAAATCGTAAACAACAAACTTAGATAGTACAAATTTTTGTTATTAACTTATGTGTAAAAACTAATGTGTAAAAAATGTTAATATTAATAATTAATAATAGTAACATTTGCTACTATTATTAATAACTGGATCCATCTTTCTCATACTGATTATAATACTAATTATATATAGAATATTATAAGACATATATAAATATTTAAAGAATAGTTTTATAATTAAAACAAGATTAATAAATAAATATTTAGACAAAACTTTACTAATCATATTCATTTAGATATATAGATATACGGTTGCAATATGAGCAGAGCAAGGAAGTCTAAACATGGTAAGGAGATGTATATGAAAAGAAATAATTTTTATATCCTGCTTGCCGTTATTATTACCATTCTAATTTTTAGTTGCTCAGCAGTCTGCAGTCAATGTAAAAATATAATCAGCAATAATAATATAGGTTCAAGCACATCTTTAAGTAATTTGGAAAGCACTACTAAAGGTATAAATGAATCTTCAACACAACAACCTGCTTCCTCAATAACAGAAACTTCAATATCAGAAACAAGCCAGACAACAAATAATGAAACTATAATTTCTACAAGCGAGACTGCAGCTAATGAAAAAGTAGCCCCAACAATAAAACTCGAAATTTATGAGGGCCCAGTATATTCTTCGGCAGATGATGTTTATTATTACAGAATAAAAGCTATTGTAACTGGCAATCCTTCACCAAATATTTCATTTAGTAGAGATGATAGCAGAGGTGCCTGGGGTAAATATATTGCACAAGTTAATTTAAAAAGAGGGGAAACTTATAACCTGATTGCCAAAGCAACAAATTCTGAGGGTTATGCAACAGCAAATATAAATCTTTCATGGGAAAGTAGCGGCAGCAGTACAAGTACAACAATTTCCAGTTCAACAAGTACAACGACGGGAGAATCGGCCTCATCAACTAGTACTTCTACCTCAGTTGCTACTCCAAGCACAACAGTTTCATCAGCAACAATTAATGTTATATTTTATCCTTCAGAAATAGGTTATATAGTTTATCCGTCCGGAATTAATACAAGTTCAGCCATAATAGGAGATTCCATAAGTAACTCTATAGTTAGAGGATATTTTACCTTTGGCTTAAGTGGACTTGCAGGTAAAAATATAGTTTCTGCAACTTTGGAGATGAAAACATATAAAATATGGGGCAATCCTCTTTCAACATTTCTTGGTATGATCGATGTTCATATGACTGAAGATTATTTACCATTAGGTCCTGAAGATTGGATGCCATTAACTACTGGTACATTTGCTGCTGCATTTTATCATGATGATGAGCCATTGTTAGCTTCTGGTGATCGCTTAAAAAATGCTATTCAGCAAAGAGTTAATGAAGGCAAAAATGCATATTTTTATATTTTTTATTATAATCCAGAAGGCTCTGACAATGATTTTCAGACAGATGGCAGGGAATTTACAAAAGATACCGTAAATTTAAAAATTACTTATTCTGGATAATTTTAAAAAATGATATTATGTTATTATTAATTTTTAATTTTGTATAAGAAATTTATTTACTTGTAATAAAATTTGCACAGAAGCTATTGAAACTATTTAAATTTACTATAATTTAACTATAAAAAAATTTCTAGAGATAACAAATTACCAGCTCTATTGAAGTTTTTTAAAATTTGATATTTATTTATCTTTAAATAAAAATTTGTTAAAATTAAGCAAGCGCTTAAATAAGAGCTTTTAATTTATTTCATTAAAAATAATTTTAATTGTCAGGGGAAAAGATGGTAAATTACAATGATATTGCAAAAATTGCGCAGGTATCTTCGACAACTGTATCTCATGTAATCAATAAAACACGGTTTGTTTCTCCAGAAACAAAGAAAAAAGTTCTTGAAGCAATGCAAAAATTAAATTATAAGCCAAATTTATTAGCAAGAAGTCTTGCAACAGGAGTCACACATACTATTGGGCTGGTTATTTCAGATATAAAAAATCCATTTTACCCTGAAATTATTCAGGGAGTTGAAGAATTGGCAGTTAAATCTGATTATAATATTTTTTTATGTAATACAGATTATGATATAGAGAAAGGTTTAAAATCTATAGGAGCATTAATAAGGAAAAAAGTTGATGGAATAATTATTGCTTCAAGCCAGGCTGATAAATTTTTATTTAAAGAAATTGTAGAGTCAACGATTCCATTTGTGCTTGTAGACTGGAATGAAAATAAAATTAATGCGGATAGCATTTATTTTAACTTTGAATCAGGTATTAAGGAAGCAGTTGAATATTTAATTTCGCTTGGACATAAAAAAATTTATTTTATTAGTGGTCCAAAAGATTTAAAAACTGCAAAAATCAGAAAAAATAATTTTATAAATATTATAAAAAAATATGAAAATAATAATATATCTTACAAAATTATAGAGGGTAACCACAAAATAGATGGTGGTATTAATGCTGCAAAGGAAATTGAAAAAGAAAATCCCATGCCCACTGCTGTAATTTGTTCAAATGATTTAACTGCAATAGGGTTAATGAAGACTCTTCAAGCTAATGGAATAAAAATACCAGATAAGGTTTCTATAATAGGCCTTGATAATATTATGCTTTCAGAAATTGTTTCCCCTCCATTAACAACTATTGAACTTGAAAGATATTTAATTGGCAAAACTGCAATTGAGCTTTTACTAAATAGAATAAATAGCAAAGATATACCTAAACAAACCAGGTATTTCCAAACTAAACTTATAATAAGGGAAAGTACAACAATTGCTAAGAATTTATAATATTTAAAACATTTTTTTGCAACATCTATTTAGAAAAAATTTTAGATTTTTAATCTTACTAACTTACTCTTTTATAAAAGAACTGAAAATTAAGTTTTAAAATATTTTAAAATATATATTTTTTTAAAATTTTAAAATTATTACTTAATTATATTTTATTAAATCATCCGGTAAATTTACTTGACATTAAAAAAATAATTTAATAATATTTAAAGTAAGCGCTTGCGCAAGTGCTTATCATAAATTTAGAATAATTTATTTTTTATATTTTTTTATTTTAAATATTAAGAAAAATTTGCGGGATTTTATTAATGGAAAAAATTTTTAATTCAGAAAGCGCCGAAAAACAAAAAAACTTACTTATTAGTAAATTTTTATATAAAGATAATAAAAAGGAAGGAATATTAAAAAGAAATGAGATTGTAAATATATTATCCCCCGGCAGAGCTAACTTGATTGGAGAATATACAGACTATAATATTGGATTTTCGTTACCGATTGCTATAGATAAATATAAATTTCTAACTGGTATTAAAAATGATTCAGATTTTGTTGAAATATATGATTGTAATTATAAAGAATATTATAAATTTTTTTTAAATAATATTACTTATGATTCAAAAATAAAATGGGCAAATTACATCAAAGGAGTAGTTAAAGAATATTTGATTCATAATCATAAGATTGGAGGTTTTAGTTTTATCCTTGATAGCAATCTTTCTATTGGTGCTGGATTAAGTTCATCAGCAGCCATAGAAGTAGGTGTTGCAAAATTGATTGAAAGACTTTTTAAATTAAACATTAAACCGTTGGATACTGTTAAATATTGCCATTCTGCTGAGAATAATTTTGTTGGTGTAAAATGTGGTTATCTTGACCAAATTTCAGTTGTATTTGGGAAAAAAGATTATGCAATATTCCTGAATTTTAAGGACCTCTCGTGTGATTATATAAAATTTAATTTAAAAGATTATCTAGTACTAATTATTGATTCAAAAGAAAAAAGAAATCTATTTAACACAGAATATAATAAACGAAGAGAAGAATGTAATGAAGTTGTTGAATTAATTAAAAATCTTTCAGGAAATAATGATATAAAAAATTTATCAGATATTGATATTAATTTGCTAAAGCAGTTTAAAAATAAAATACCAGAAAATTTATATAGAAGGGCAAGGCATGTGCTAACTGAAAATATAAGAGTGTTAGAAGCTAAAGAAGCCTTATTGAATGGTAACTTTCAAGAAATTGGAATTTTATTAAGTGAATCACATAAAAGTTTAAGAGATGATTATGAAGTTTCAACAGAGAGGCTTAATTATTTAGTAAATGAAGTAAATAAGATAGATGGAGTACTCGGGGCTCGTCTAATGGGAGCAGGATTTGGCGGAAATATTATTTGTATAATTAAAAAAGTTGAACTGGAAAAAGTAAAAGAAATAATTGAAGAAAAATATTTAAGTAAATTTAATGATAGACCTGATTTTATTTGTTGTAAGCCATCTGATGGGGCTAAAGAAATAAATTTTTAGAGAATTAAACATTTATTAAAAAAATTTTAAGAGCAAAATCTGTTATAAAATTTTAATTTTAAAATTAATAATAATCTCTATTGTTACTGGCTTAATTAGCATAAATTAAATTTTATTTGGCAACAGTAAATGTGATTAAGGAGGTGAAAAATTTTTAATTTAATAATGCAATAATAATTTATTAAAAAGGAGGAATAGGTCAAAATGAGAAAAAAATGTATCTCAATTGCAGCTATAATTTTAGCATTAACTATGTTATTTAGTTTATCGCTTATAGGCTGCAAAGCAACTTCATCAGAGACAACTGCCGCAATAGAAACTACACAAGCAGCTGAGACAACTGCCGCAGCAGAAACTACACAGGCAGCTAAAGAAACAAAAGCCGGAGTAACGGAAGTTGAATTTTTTCACACTTTCTGGGTTCCTGAGATGCTCAAAGTTATAGAGGATTCTATAAAAGCTTTTGAAGCTAAAAATCCAGATATTAAAATTAAAGAAACAAGAGTGAGTTGGACTGATGCACCATCTCAGATGATGACTTCAATAATGGGCGGGAAGTCACCAGATATAGTTGTATGTAATCCTCCAATGGTTGCATCTTTAAGAGGAATTAATGCTTTAGCAGATATGACAGATATGATTCCTGAAGAATTAAAAAACTCTTTTACCAAATCCGCAGTTGAAATTGCGACTAATCAGGATGGAAGGTGGGATGGCCTTCCAGAAGAAGGATGTACATGGCAGTTATTTTACAGAAAAGATCTATTTAAAGCAGCGGGCCTTGATCCAGAAAAACCACCAACAACCTGGGAAGAATTGGTAGAATATGGTAAAGCATTAACTAAGGATACTAATAATGATGGCAATATTGACCAATGGGGATATGGATGGCCGGTTCAAGCAGAGAATGCCAATGATTATTGGGTTAATTATATGATGCAAGCTGGTTCTAAAGTAACAACTTATGATTCAGAAAAAAAGACCTGGGTTTCTCAATTGAAAGGAAATGAGGCATTAACTGGAACTAAATTTATGGTTGACCTTGTAAGAACTGACAAAATTTCACCCTCAGGACTTGTTGATATGGATTGGGAAGCTGTTACAAATGGGTTTGTTGCGGGTAATTTTGCCATGATGTATAATGGAGCTTGGGTTGTAGGTTCAATACATCAAAAAGGACCAGATATCGAAGGTAAATGGGGCACTGCATTAATGGTTGCTGGACCAGCTGGCAAGGCAAGCAGAGGTTACCCTAATGCTTTCAATATTCTAAATGCTTCAACAAAAAAAGAAGCGGCATTTAAATATCTAAATTTCTTATATACTGAAAAAACAGCATCAGGATTAACCTTTGTAGAAGAACTTTGTAAAGCAGGAGGAGCTTTATTATTTACTAATAATTATATTGAGTATGCAAAGAAAAATTACGAACCATTATTACTTCCGTTTGTAGATGGTGCACAATATTCAGTAGCACCTCCTATGGACCCAAAATGGGAAACATTTAAAGCTTTATTTGTTGGTAAAACTGTTCAGGGTATGCTGATGGGTGAAATTGATGTTCAATCAGGTTTGGATAGCCTAGATGCTAATTTAACAGAATTACATGCAATGCAATAATTTTTCTTAATAATTATGCATCAAAAAAATTAGTATTAATTTGGGTACAGTTTCCAAATACTGTACCCAAATTAAAAATATATTTAAAAAATTATAAATAAAAAGAGAGGAAGAAAAAATAGTGTATTTTAAGAAAAGTATGAGGAATACTGCAATTCCTTATCTTTTTATAATTCCAAGTGCTATTTTAATTGCCGCAATAGATCTTTATCCTATAATAAGCGGAATTATAGACAGTTTTTTAAATATTAACCTTTTTATAAACAGACCCATAAAATTTATAGGTTTTGAAAATTTTATTAACCTTTTTAAAGACCGTCTATTTGGAATAGCTTTTTATAAATCCATTATTTGGACAATTACTATTCTTGCTGGTGAAATGATTATTGGGTTTTTTATAGCCTGGCTTCTAAATAGGGATATAAAAGGAAGGAAATTTTTTAGATTAATGGTTTTGATTCCATGGGTAATTCCAAATGCTATAGCTGGAATTATCTGGAAATGGATTTACGCTGAACAGTATGGCTTACTTAATTATAGTTTAAGTAAATTAGGTATTATTAGTAATTATAAATCATGGCTAGGTAGTTCAAATATTGCGTTCTGGGCAATTCTTACTGTTGCTCTATGGAAAGCAATTCCATTTGTAGTCCTTGTAATTTTAGCTGCTATGCAGTCAATTAGCAAAGATCAATATGAAGCAGCAGAGGTTGACGGAGCTAATGAAATACAAAAATTTTTTCATATAACTTTACCAAGCATAAAGAATATAACTATAATAGTAGCTATTCTAACTTCGATCTGGAATTTTAATCAGTTTGAAATAATCCAGGTTACAACAAGAGGAGGACCTGGTACAGCTACTTTAACAATGCCAATTTTTAGTTATGAGTTATTTTTACAGTCATTTCAGGTTAGTTATGCATCTAGTGCTGCAACTATAATGCTTATAATTATGATAGTACCAATGTATATATACATTAAAAATGTTATGGCAGAAAAGTGAAATGAGATGAGCAGAAATGAGATATGCTAGTATTAAAAGAAAAAAAATTATCGGTAATGTAATAACATATGCTCTTTTAATCATAATATGTATAGGGTTTATAATACCTTTCTTATGGATGATATCCACATCCTTTAAACAGCCTGATGAAGTATTTTCTCCAACACCAAAATGGCTACCAAGAGAATTTTCATTTAAAAATTATGTTGGTATATGGAAAGATACTTTTTTTGCGGTATATTTTAAAAACAGTATTATAGTTTCTATTATTACAATGATTATTGCAATAATAATAGCTACTTTATCTGGCTATGGAATTTCCAGATTCCGTTTTAAAGGAAAATTATTGTTTTCGATTATATTAATAGTTGTACAAATATTTCCAGGAATGCTTATGATTATACCTTTATTTACTATTATGAATAAATTGCATTTAATAAATACCTATGCAGCTCTTGTAATAGCATATGCAACTTTTGCTGTTCCATTTTGCACTTGGATGTTAAAAGGTTATTTTGATACGATACCAGTATCTATGGAAGAAGCAGCTTTAATAGACGGCTGCAATAGGCTTCAAGTACTATATAAAATCATAATTCCATTAGCTCTTCCTGGCATTGTTGCTGTAGCAATGTTTGCATTTGTTTTGAGTTGGCAAGAATACTTATTTGCTCTGACTTTAACAAGAAGTGAAGGAATGCGTACTCTTACTCTTGGAATAGCGATGATGCAAGGTGAACATGGTAGAGTAAATTGGGGTCAGATTATGGCAGGTTCAACAATTGCATGCATACCTGGAATGGTGATTTTTTTATGGCTGGAAAAATATCTTATTCAAGGATTTACAATGGGTGGAGTAAAAGAATAATTCTTCAAACTAATAATTTGATTATTATTAAAATGGCAAAATTTGAAAGGTAATATTACTAAAGTGGATATCAAGATTGGATTTATTGGGTGTGGTAGAGTTGCAGAAAATCATTTTAAAGCAATATTGAAATGTGATGGAGCACAATTAGTTGCAGTTAGTGATATAAATGAAAATCTTGCTTCTTTTAGAGCAAAAGAATGGGGAGTCTCTTTTATTTCCCCAGAAGAAATATGTAACAATAGAGAGATTGATGCAGTATTTGTTTTGACTCCTTTTGATAGCCACTTTTATTATTCAGCAAAACTACTTCAAAATGGAAAGCATGTATTGGTTGAAAAACCTGTTAGCATGGATATTTTAGAAATAAAAGAGATGGAAAAAATAGCTAATCAGGAAAGAAAAATGTGTATGCCAGGGCATAGTTATATATATTTACCAGAATTGGAAAGATTTAAAAAAATTATATTTAATGGAGAAATTGGGAAAGCAGTATCCATGTTTTCAAGTGAAATATATTTTATGCCTGAAGAACTTATTAAAAAATATCATGGCCCACTTCAAGAAGTTTTATGTCATCACTTGTATTTAATGCTGGCGTATATTGGTATGCCTTTGAGGGTGCAGGCTTTTAAAGGATGTTTTAGAAGTGATCAAATTCCCACAGGTGATGAACAATTAATAGTAAATATAAGTTTCAGTGGAGGAGCTCTTGCGAATTTATATATTTCTTGGGCTGCTGAAGATGAAACAAGTGATCCTTGGACATTTAAGGTAAAAATTATTGGAACAAATGGTGGTTTACATTTTTCAAGAAGAGATATAGTAAATAAAACACAAGAAGGGAAGTTACCATTAAACTATCCATTATATGATGAAATGTTTGAGAGAGAAGTTAATTATTTTATTCATAAATGCATTGAAAATGGAGAAGAACCTCTTTCAAATCTTAAAGATGCTGCTGATGCAATATATATACTTAATTTGATCAAAGCTTCTATAAAGGATAATGATGTAAAAACCATAAAATAAGTTATACTTGAAAATTTTAAAATTTCTTATGACAGTGTATTAACATAAAAATTTTAAGTTAATTAAAAATTCATGAATATAATAATATTTTAAAAATGGAGGTATTTTTTATGCCTATAACTATTGGCATTATAGGATTCGGATGGATGGGTCAGATTCATGCAAGATTATTAAAGTCAAATGAGGATTGCATAATAAAGGCTATAGCTGATAAAGATTATTCTAAATTAGAGATTGGTAGAAAGTTATATAACATTGATGTATATCAGGATTACCATGAATTATTAAATCGCAAAGATATTGATACAGTTTTTATAGTTACACCAGCAAAGTTTCATTATCAAATAGTAAAAGATTCAGTTGAAGCTGGTAAAAATATTTTATGTGAAAAGCCTTTAGCATTAACAAGAGAAGAAGTCAATTCATTAAGGCTAATTGTTAATAAAAGTGATAAAAAATTTATAATTTGTTTCCCTGAAAGATTTGCTATATCTTCACAGGAAGCTAAAGATATTATTAATGATGGTCTTATTGGAAAAATAGACTATATTAGAGGCAATTTTCGTTTTGGTATGAAAGAACATAATTTGATTCATGGGGATTGGGTGTTTGATCGAAAACAAGGAGGAGGACTAATAATTGAAGCAAGTGTTCATTTATGGGATTTCATTAGATGGTTGACTGGAAGTGAGATTGTAACAGTGGTTGGTGTAGCACATGAATATTTAAAAAATGATTTAACGATAGAAGATAATTTTGCTGCAATTGCTTATCTGGAAAATGGTGGCATAGCTTGTATAGATATGAGCGGATCATTACCTAAGGATTCGGCAACTGATAAACGCTTTGAAATTATAGGTAGCGAAGGTTATATTTATATTGATGAATTTCGTAATTACATGACTATAAACAGTAATAATGGTATTGATGCAAATCCAGGAATGATTGTTAAGGGTATGACACACAAAGATTTTATGTGGCATTCACATGTTGAGGGGGGAGTTAAGAGATTACAAAAATATTTTATAGATTGTTTAAAAATGGATAAAAAACCAGAACCTGGTATTGAGGATGCTGCAAAATCATGTGAGATAACATGGGCATTAATGGATTCACTAAAAAGCCAGAAACTTGAAAAAGTTACTTACGGGTTATAAAACGGGCTATAAATCATTTTTAATTATGGAAAATATTAGTAAAAGAAGGGCTATTTAATGAGTGATTTAAAAATAATAAAAGTTGAGACTATTTTATTATCATATCGTTATAAAGAGAATGAGTTATGGAAATGGTCTGGAGGTACAACCTTACAAAGAAATGCAGTTTTAGTACGAATAAAGACAAATAAAGATATAGATGGAATAGGTGAAATTGGAGAATCTGCCTTTCTTCCTCTAGCGGTAGAGCGTATTGTTTCAGATAGATTTGCTCCAATGTTATTAAATGAAGATCCAGTGAATATTGAAAAGTTATGGCAAAAAATGTATGTTAGATCTGCACATTGGGGCAGAAAGGGAGTAACAATTCCTATTATAAGTGGATTGGAAATTGCATTATGGGATATATTGGGAAAATTAAATAATAAACCCTTATATGAATTAATTGGAGGCATTTATCGAGATAAAATCAGGGTATATGCCAGTGCTGGAATGAGTAAAGATACAAATGAAATAATAAAAGAAGCTAAGGAATATATAAATCAGGGGTATAAAGGCTTTAAAATGCGTATTGGAAATGAAGACCCAAAATCTGATATAGAAAAAGTAAAAATGATAAGAGAAGCAATAGGCTATGATGTAGATCTTATGGTAGATGCCGGCCAATGTTATGTAGATTTCCCCTGGGACTATAATAAAGCATTAAATGTAGCAAAAGAACTTGAAAGTTATAAACCTTTTTGGTTGGAAGAGCCACTGCCACCAGATGATATTGAAGGATATATACTTTTAGCAAATTCGACAAATATCCCAATTGCTGCAGGAGAAAATGAATTTACAAGATATGGGTTTAAAGATCTTATAGTTAAAAGAGCTGCAGATATTATACAGCCTGATGTTACAAGATCTGGAGGAATATCAGAATGCAAAAAGATAGCAGCAATAGCTTCTGCATATAATATGCGTTGTGCTCCTCATATTTTTGGAGCAGGAGCAGGATTCATGGCAAATATGCATTTTATTGCTTCAACACCAAATGCTTTTATAATGGAGTATGATAAAACTTTTAATCCATTACGAGATGAGTTACTTATAGAGAAGCCTACTTATGAGAGTGGATATATAAAATTAATAAAGGGGCTGCCAGGATTAGGAGTAAAATTGACAGATGAAATAATAAATAAATTTCCTTTTATAAATGAAGATGCTGTAGAAAAAAATGAATTTACTCCTATATTTTAAAGGTACTTATCTTAAATTCTCATTTAAAAAAATTTGGAAATATCTTTAATTATTAAAATTAACAAATATTTTTTTAATAATTTTAAAATTATGGGTACTTAAAAAATAAGGAGAGTTAATGAAAAATATCGATGGGGTTATTCCTGTTTTGCCTACTATTTTTAATAGTAAGGGGGAAATAAATTTTGAAGAGATAAATAATTTAATTGAGAATTTAATCTCCGGAAAAGTTAACGGGCTTACTATTTTTGGTGTTGGAAGCGAATTTTATAAACTTTCTGAAAGTGAAAATCATAAAATTTTAAATAATTTTATAAATAGAGTTAGTAACAGAATAATTACAATTGTCTCAATTACCCAACATAGCACGAAGAATGCATGTCTTAAAGCATTAGAAGCTCAGGAAGCAGGAGCAGATGCTTTAATGCTTCTGCCACCTTTTTTTGGTAGTCCTGATATCGGCTCTGTATTAAGTCATATAAGCACTGTTATAAAAAGCATTAATATTCCTGTGGTTCTACAATATGCACCTTTAGAAACTAATATGATTATCCCTGAAGATATTTTCAAAGAACTGATTCAGGAGTATGGAGATAGGATTTATTTTAAAATTGAATCAAAACTCCCAGGTGCATTAATTTCAAATTTAGTTGAAAAAGGGGCAAAAATATTAATAGGTAGAGGAGGAATTAATTTTTATGAAGCATTAGAAAGAGGAGCTGTAGGAGTAATGCCTGGGTGTAGTTTATATGATTTTTTCATATTAATTTATAATAATTATATAAATGGTAAAAAAGAAATTTCTTTTAGATTGCACAATAGTATTATTCCATATTTAACGTTTGTTGATCAAAGCACAGAAATGTTTTTAGCTTCTGAAAAATACTTCTTAAAATTAAGAGGTTTAATTACTGAAGATTATTGTCGTGCCCCTTTTTTTAAACTCGATTCAAAGTATAAAGAAATATTAAATAATTATAAGAATGTTATAATAGATGAGCAAGCAACAATACTGTAATTTTAACTTTATTAACTTTATTTAAACTATTGATTTTAAATTTATTAATTATAATTTTAGTAAAAATTATTAAGTTTTAAAAAAATGAAAGATTTTATAAAAATTTTTGAAATAGCATATGTTAAAAGTGTCTTTGGCCCACAGTTATTCTGGATGGATGAATGGGATAAAAAATATAGTTTAAGTTTTCAAATAGTATTAATTAAGCAAAATGATAAAATTATTCTTATAAATACTGGTCTGACTGAAGAGATAATACCTAAAGTAAATGAGATTTGGGGTAAAAATGGTGAAGATGGTAAACTAATAAAGAAAGATAATATCATCAACATATTAGAAAGAGAAAATCTTACACCTGATGATATCAATATAGTTTTAATTACGCCTTTTCAACATTATACAATGGGACATTTGGATAAATTTAAAAAATCTGAAATATTATTATCAAAAAAAGGATGGTTTGAATTTCACAATAAAAAATATAATAATGAATCAAGAGAGTTTACTATTCCATCAAGAATTCTTAGGTATTTAATGTTTGAAGGGTGGAATAATATTAGATTATTAGAAGATGAAGACTTTATTAGTAATAATGTAAGTACATTTTGGTGTGGCTGTCACCATAGATCTAGTATAGCTATTAAAATTAAAATTAATAATAAAATAATTATTATTTCAGATTGTTTTTTTAAATTAAAGAACGTTGAAGAAAATTTACCAATTGGTTTATCTGAAAATGTTTATGAATGTTTTGATGCATATAAAAGAATAAAAGAAGAGACTGATATTTTTATTTCATTATATGATCCTGACAATTTTATTAGATTTAAAAATGGAATAGTTCTTTAGTATTTTTAAAACAATTTTTACTTTTTATTTATCTTAATTTTCTTAATTCAGCAGCTTTTTCTTCAGGCAGAGTATCGTTTATGAAAGTACCTGCCCCAAGCTCACAACCTGCCAAGTATTTTAATTTATTTTGTGTCCTGTATGGCGGGTAAAATTCAAAATGGAAATGATAATAATCATGATTTTTATTATCTGTGGGATTTTGATGGATAATCATTGCATAGGGCATTCTAAAATTAAACAGTTTATTGTAACTCACTATAAACAGTATGAAAATCAGATGGTTGATGTTCTCTATAGAAAATATAAATTATTATTCCATAGAATCTACTTATCTCAGGCATTTCACTTTTTTCCTATATTTTTATAAGGTTTTGGTAGAAATGTTTGTAGTTAATAAAGATGTAATATCTTTACCTGTTATTTCTTCATATAGTGTATCTGGGCATAAATCAATCCCGCCAGGCCAAGCAATAGTATGACTTTCAGAATCAATATAAACAGAATTAAAATATTCTTTGTCATTCCATTTGGAAAAAACATCTTTTCCAACTAAGTCGGACAAATCTATAATTTCCTCAAATCCATCAGAAAATTTTATCCAGACTCTAAAAGATGGAAGTGGTTTGACCTCTTTTATGCGATTCATTTGTGATTCTTTCTATTATACTTAAGATTTGATTAAAATCATAAACAGGATCTTCGCCTTTGGCAATTATTCGAAATCAAATTAAATTTCTCTCCGAAAAGGTTTCACCATAAATCATAAAAAATCGGTGGCAGATATTGTTTTTATATGAATTTTACCCCAGTGAATACAGCTTGGTTAGAATTGCTCTGCAAGTTAGATAGATGAATTAATTAAAACCGGCCCCCTCATTGACTCATTTAAAAAGTTCCAATCTATTTCAAAATTTCTTTTATGTGTGTATAATATTTTAAATAGTATGTATTATTACATAAAAATATTATAATCAAGGGGGTTTTAATTAATATGAGAACCAATATTGTTTTAGATGATAAACTGGTTGAAAAAGGTATGGCCATTACCGGGATTAAAACGAAAAAGGAACTCGTCAATTATGCCTTAAAAAGTCTGATAGACAGAAAAAAAATGTATGAAATTTTAAGTTTAAAGGGAAAAGTAAATTGGGAAGGAAGTATTGAAGATATGCGGAGCAACAGGAAATGGTAATAGTAGATACTTCGGTCTGGATCGATTTTTTTAACGGCAAAGAAAATGAATATGTTTATAAGCTGGAGAATTTGAAGGAAAAAGACATAGATATATTTATAACAGGTATTATAGTGACCGAAATCTTAAGTGGTTTTAAAGAAGAAAGAGATATTAAGTTAACAACCGAGTTGTTAAAAAACTTGCCCGTCGTTAATCCTGTATATCCGGAAACATATATTAAAGCAGCATCAATATACCAGACCGGCAGGAAAAAGGGAATTACTGTCAGAAAGATTGTAGATTGCCTGATTGCCCAAATAACAATAGAAAATAATTTGCTGCTTTTACATAAAGATGAGGACTTTAATCAGATAGCAAGTTTTACAGAGCTTAAAATTTATTAATTCTTAGGTTATTGCAGCATTTCTGCGGAAATATTATTGAAATGATACAGGATCTCATAGAGATTGGTTTAGATGTCCTAACCCCGATCCAACCTGA
>JAMDEN010000041.1 GCA_023487035.1 Actinomycetota bacterium | reverse complement strand
TCAAAGTAAAGAATTATTAAAAAATTAGGGGAAAAATTTAAATTGAAAGAAAGCTAAAAAAAAATTAAGAAAAATTAAGAATTAAATAATAAGTAAATTAAAGATAAATTAAAATATTATTTAAAAAAGACAGAAAAGATAATTATAAAAATATAAAAAAGATAAAAGATATAAAATAAAAAAACTATATTAAAAAACAAACCCCTATTTTTTAAATTGAATAGGGGTTTGTTTTTCTTTTTTTAAGTTTCTTTTTAAGCTTTCGCCTTAGTCTGTCTTTGTCTTTAAGCTGTTGTTATAACATTTACTTTATTTTCAGCCTTAACTTTGCTACTTTTAGATTCCTTTTGGATAAACGGATCTCTTTCTAAAGTATGCTTTAAAAGTTCTTCAATGTTATTAACATAAACCAGTTCAAGCCCTTTTGTAATAGCTTCAGGCACTTCTGAAACATCCTTTTCGTTTTTTAATGGCAGTACAACTTTTTTAAGACCTGAACGCTTAGCAGCGAGCAACTTTTCTTTAAGCCCTCCAATTGGTAAAACTCTACCTCTTAATGTTATTTCACCAGTCATTCCAACATCTCTTATTACAGGAATTCCGGTTAAGGCAGATACAATAGAAGTAGTTATTGAAACACCCGCCGACGGACCATCTTTTGGAATTGCACCACTAGGAACATGTATATGCATATCAGATTTTGCAAATAAATTTTCATCTATCCCAAGATCTTTTGCTCTTGAATGAACATAGCTTAATGCAGCTTTTGCAGATTCCTGCATTACATCTCCAAGGTTACCAGTTAATATTAATCCGCCACGTCCTTTATAATAAGTAGATTCGATAAGTATTATATCTCCTCCTACTGGCGTATAAGCTAATCCTGTTGCAACCCCGACTGTATTTTTTTCCTCAATTTCACTTGGCTGAATCTTTGATACTCCAAGATACTCATAAACTTTTTTCTTTGTAATTATTTTTGCAGACTTTTTATCTTCAACAATTTCTCTCGCTATTTTTTTACAAATATTTGAGATCTCTCTTTCAAGATTTCTAACACCAGCTTCTCTTGTAAATTCTTCAATTATTGTTAATATTGCATCTTTACTGAATTTAACGTTATATTTTTCAATTCCCTGTTCCTTAAGCTGTTTTGGAATTATTAGTAAAGATGCAATATGTAATTTTTCTTCGCTGCTATATCCTGGAAGCTCAAGAACTTCCATTCTATCTCTTAATGCAGGATGAATTGTATCCAAAATATTTGCTGTTGCTATAAACATAACATTTGAAAGATCAAAAGGAACTTCAAGATAATGATCTCTAAATGAATTATTTTGTTCAGGGTCCAGCACCTCAAGCAATGCTGAAGAAGGATCACCCCTATAATCTGCTCCAACTTTATCTATTTCATCCAGCATAAATACAGGATTATTTACCCCAACCTGAGATAAACCTTGAATAATTCTTCCAGGTAAAGCTCCAACATAAGTTCTTCTATGACCTCTAATCTCAGCTTCATCCCTTATACCACCAATAGACATTCTTATAAATTTCCTGCCAAGAGACTTTGCAATTGACTGTCCAAGAGAAGTTTTTCCAACTCCAGGAGGACCGACAAAGCAAAGTATAGGACCTTTAGTTGTTTTTCCTTTTAACTTCCTCACTGCAAGATAATCCAGAATATGCTCTTTTACTTTTTCAAGATCATAATGGTCTGCATCAAGAACTTCTTTGGCTTTCTTAATTTCAAGAGTATCTTTTGTTTTTTCAGACCATGGAACTTCAAGCATCCATTCAATATATGTTCTTATATAAGAGTATTCAGGTGACATGCTTGACATATTTTCAAGTCTTTTAATTTCTTTTTCAACTTTTTCCTTTGCTTCTTTTGGCAATTTTTTCTTATTTAATTTTTTTTGAAACTCCATAGTTAAAGCAATAGATTCATCAGACTCGCCAAGCTCTTCCTTAATTGCCTTTAATTGCTGTCTTAAATAAAAATCTCTTTGTGTTTTTCCAACTTCTTCCTGAACCTTATTTCTTATTTGAGATTGAACTTCAAATTTTTTTAATTCCTCTGATAGAAATTCGGTTAATTTTTTAAGTCTCTCCTTAACATTGCTTTCTTCAAGAATTTTTTGCTTTTGTTCAATTTCTGATAAAAGATAAGAAGCAAATAAATCAGCTTGAACCTCCGGCTTTGAAATATTAGTAGCTGCAACTACAAAAGCTGTTGGTAAAGGAATACCAAGTTGAATAAATTTTTCAACTTGCATCCTGATAGTTGTATTAAGATTATTCATTTCCTCATCTTCAGCATAGCTTTCATCTTCAAGTACTTCAATTGCACCTCTGAAATAACCTTCCGTTTGAGTAAAATATTTTATTCTTACCCTTGAAATTCCCTCAACTATACATTTAATTTCAGTTGGAGAAATATTTACAACTTGTTTAATAACACAAGCAGTTCCAATCTCATATAAATCATCCTTATCAATATTTTCTTTATCTTTTTCCTTTTGCGCTACAACAACAATAATCTGATGTTCCTTTGAAGCTGCCTTTACAGCTCCAATTGACATATCTCTTCCAACTGCAAGAGGAGTTGCAAGATAAGGGAAAACAACACTATTTTTTAAAGCCAATACAGGTAATTCTGTCGGAATTTTTAATTTTTCCTTGTTTTCTTCATTCTCATAATTTTTTTCTTCAGTCATATTATTCAACTCCTGTTTATTTAATTAAGGGCTTTTGTAAATCCATCCAATCTACCCTCATTTTTTATTATTTAAAATTTCTTATTACTGCTTTAAATGCAGTAATATTATTATATCAGAAAAGTAAATAAAAAACTAAAAAAATTTTCTTAATTTATGATAAATATTTTTCACTTTAAGTGAAAATTATTTTAACTTTTTTTCTATTATATCAGCATTGTCAAATGTTTTTTAAAAAATTATTTAAAAATATTTAAAAATATCCACGATAGTTTAAATCTTTTTTATATGCCAGGATTTTTGTTTGACTAATATAAGAATATATTTATTAGTATGCGAATATTTATTAAATTATTATGATAATATTAGCTTTAAAGTTGTATATGCTTTAAAATTGATTTTTTATTTTAATGTTAATAACCAGGAGTTAATAACCAAGTTCCTTTAATTTTTTTTCTTCAAGCCCGAAGTAATGACCTATTTCATGAAGTAAAACTTTTTTAAGATTTTTTGCAAGTTCATCATCATTTGCGCTTATTGAATCAAGAGATTTTTTAAAAATTGTTATTACATCAGGCATGTTTCTAAAATGATGAGGTTTTTGTGTATATGGAAGTCCCTGGTATAATCCTAAAGTTACTTCTCCAGGTTTTTTTTCTGAAAGATCTTTATGGGAATAATTATCATAGTCGACTATAACGTCAATATTTTTTAATCCGTCCTTAAATTTTTCTGGAAGCTCAGATATATATTTTAATATTAACTCTTCAAAATCTTCATTATTCATCTTTATTAATTTTTTTTCTTTTAACCGAATTTCTAATTTCAAGTTTGCCCTTTATAACGAATTTTCTGCATTCTTTTTCATCAGATTTTCCTTCTATCTTTTCAAGTAGCATTAAAACAGCAGTTTTTCCTATATTATAGAAAGGTCTTCTGATAGTGGTAAGGGATGGTTTTAAGAATTTACTAAGATAAATATCTCCAAATCCAATTATTGAAATATCATCAGGAACTTTTATATTATTTTCTTCCAAAGCATTTAATGCACCAAGTGCAATCAAATCACTGGAAGCAAAAACAGCATCAATTTTTTTTAAATTATTGAGCGACTTTAACATCATTTCATAGCCGGATTCAACTGAAAAATCACCATAAAAAACAAGATTTTTCTTATATAAATCGTGTTCCTCCATTGAAGCTTTCCATCCCAGTAATCTGTCTTCAAAAGGCCTTGAATATTTTGGACCGTTTAAAATTACTATTTTTTTATGATTATTTTTAATTAAGAAATCTGTTGCTTCATAAGCTCCACCAAAATTATCAAAAATTACAATATCTTTTGTTATCCCGTCTATCTCACGGTTAACTAAAACCATTGGTGTATCAATTTCTTTTATTTCATTTACATCTCTCTTATCTGAATAAACAGGAATAATAATAATCCCGTCTATCCACATTGATACCAAATCTTTTAAAATTTTTGATTCTTTTTTTATATCGTTGCCTGAGCTGCAAAGAAAAACATTATATCCATGAACATCAAGATTTTCAGTAACACCTTTTATTAAATCAGAGTAAAAAGGACTTGAAACATCAGGAATTATAAGCCCTATATTCATAGTTTTCTTTTTTGACAAGCTTGCAGCAATTTTATTAGGTTTATACCCTAAAGCTTTAATCGTCTCCATTACTTTTACTTTATTTTTTTCGGTGACAGTTTCAAGATCATTTAAAACATTAGAAACAGTGCCTACTGAAACTCCTGCAATTTTTGCTACATCTTTAATTGTTGTCATATTCCATTCTTTTTATAATTAATTTAAATTACTTTTTGCTTGTTAAAAATATTCTTTAATGAACCGTTTCAAAAAAATAATTTTAATATACTAATACTAAATTATTATGTCAAGTTTTTTTAATATAAAATTTTTTAAAAAATAAGTTGTCACGGGGACGTATAATTTGACATAACTGCTAACTGACAAAAATTTGTTTTTTTATGTATCATGTTATCAAATTATACGTCCCCGTGACATAATATAATTTTTTTTAATTGATTTGATAAAATAGTTTAAAATAATTTATATAAAAATAAATTTGTATCTCTGGTAAAATTTAATTAGTTTTAAAAATTTTTTTAAAAATATTAAAGATTGTATTTAAAAATAAAATCAGGGTGAAGCATTAATGGAAAAAGAAATTGATGTAGCAGGAATAGGCAATGCTATTGTTGATGTTTTAACACAAGTAGAAGATGATTTTTTAGAGATTTACGGCTTAAAAAAAGGTTCAATGACATTAATTGATGAAAAAATGGCCCAGGAACTTTATTCAAGCATTAATATTACTGAAGAGGTATCGGGCGGCTCTGCAGCAAATACAATTGCAGGTCTTGCATCTTTAGGTAAAAAAACTGCTTTTATAGGTAAAGTAAAAAATGATTCTCTTGGAAGTTCATTTGACTATGGGTTAAACTGCATAGGAGTTCAATGTAATGCTATTAAAGAAAACGAGGGGCTTTCAACTGCAAGATGTATTATTTTTGTTACTCCGGATGCCCAAAGAACGATGTGTACTTTTTTAGGTGTTGCAGGACAGTTGAATTTAAATGACATCAAAAAAAATGAGCCAGTAATTGCAAATTCAAAAATATTATATCTTGAAGGATATTTATGGGATAAACCTGAGGCAAAGATTGCAATCAGAAAAGCAATTCAAATAGCAAAGGAAAATAAAAGCAAGGTTGCTTTTTCACTTTCTGACAGCTTTTGTGTACAAAGACACAAATATGAGTTTCTTGATTTAATTAAAAAAGATATTGATATCATTTTTGCAAATGAAGATGAAATAACATCTTTATTTGATAAGAAAGATTTTAATGTTGCAACAATGGAATGCAGAAATCATAATGCTGTTTGGGCGCTAACAAGATCAGAAAAGGGTTCTACTATAGTATTTAAAGATGAAATCCATCATATCGGAATAGACAAGGTTGAAAAGCTCATAGATACAACTGGTGCAGGGGATTTATATGCAGCAGGTTTTTTAAATGGTTTTCTGGAAAATAAAGATTTAAAAACTTGTGGCAGAATGGGCAGTATAGCAGCATCAGAAATTATAAGCCATTTTGGAGCAAGACCAAAATTTCCACTAACTAAGCTGTTTAAGATAAAAAATTTATATAATGAAAGAATATAAGCTTAAAAGCTATAACATAAGAAAAGATATCAATTATAAAATTAATTATGAAGCTGAATTAAATACTGCCCAACTGGAAGCTGTAAAAATTAAAGAAGGACCAGTATTAGTTATTGCAGGAGCTGGAACAGGGAAAACAAAAACTTTAGTTTACAGGGCTGCAAGATTAGTTGAAGAGGGTGTCCGTCCTGAAAATATTCTTCTTCTTACTTTTACAAGAAAAGCTGCTTTAAACATGTTAAAAAGAGCAAGCAAAATTCTTGATGAAAGATGCGGTAAGATATCAGGAGGCACATTTCACTCATTTGCAAATCTTATACTCAGAAAATACGCAAAATTTGCAGGCTTTAATGGAAATTTTACAATAATTGATGAAAATGATGCCGAGAATGCTATTGGAATTATTAGAGCAAGACTTGGTTATAATAAGACAGAAAAAAGGTTTCCATTAAAACATACAGTTGCTGAGTTAATAAGCAAATCTGTAAATAAAAATATTCCTGTTGAATTTATTTTAAACACAGAATATCCGCATTTTATGGATAGTCTTGAGGGGATAAAAATAATTCAAATGGAATATACAAAATATAAAAAAGAAAAAATGCTGATGGATTATGATGATTTGCTTTTATATCTTAAATTGCTATTAAAAGAAAATGAAGAAATCAGAAAAAAAATTTCAAATTTTTATAAATATATTATGATTGATGAATATCAGGATACTAATAAGATTCAAGCTGATTTAGCTTATCTTATTGCTTCAGAACATAATAATATCATGGTTGTTGGAGATGATTCTCAAAGTATTTATTCTTTTAGAGGAGCTAATTTTAAAAATATAATGGATTTTCCAAAGCAATATCCGAATTGTAAAATAATAACTTTGGAACAAAATTATAGAAGCACTCAACCAATACTTGATTTTACAAATGCGTTAATTGAAAATGCACGGGAAAAATATTCAAAAAAGTTATTTACTAAAATGGAAGGTGATTTGAAACCTGTATACATTGAGACTGATGATACATTTATGCAGTCAAAATTTGTTGTCCAGAGAGTTCTGGAATTAAGGGAAGAAGGAATTCCGCTTAATAAAATTGCAGTCTTATTTAGAAATGCCTGGCACTCCAATGATCTGGAAATAGAACTTGCATCTGCAAATATTAAATATGCTAAATATGGAGGAATTAAATTTACTGAGGCAGCACATATAAAAGATATAATTTCTTATTTAAAAATTTCATATAATCCTCTGGACTCTATAAGCTGGTTCAGGATACTGCAGCTAATTGAAGGGATAGGAGAAAAAACTGCTGAATTTATAACTGAAGAAATAGTTGAAAATAACAAGGGTATTAATTTTTTAAAGGATTTAGTTTTTTCGGGAGCTGATATAAACGGAGTTAATATAAATGAATATAAAAAAAGATATGATGATAATAGAACTTTATCTCAGTCTGATTCATTAAAAATTAACTATCATAAAAAATATTATAAGGATTTATATAAATTATTTATAATGCTGGAAAAGCTCTCAGATAGAAATTTAACTCCATTTGAACTTATTAATATAGCTTATGATTATTACAAGCCGATTTTTGAAAACAAATATGATGATTTTAACAAAAGATTTAAGGATATAGAGTCATTACTTTTAATTTCTCAAAGATATAAAAAGTTAAGCTCTTTTCTTTCAGATATGACAATTGAACCAATTGAAGAAAGTCAAACTCATGCTGAACCTGAGGATAAAGATGATGAAATTCTTGTGCTATCGACAATTCACTCTGCTAAAGGACTCGAATGGCATACAGTCTTTGTGATTTATCTTGTTGATGGGTTTCTTCCAAGCACAATGTCTCTTTCAAGTGTGGAAGAAATTGAAGAAGAAAGAAGGTTGCTTTATGTTGCAGCAACAAGAGCAAAACAAAATCTTTATCTTATAAAACCAAATTATAGCAAAAAAGGGGGTAATTATTTTCAAAGTTCTTATTGTTCCTTATCTGAAGTTACGAGATTCTTAAAGGAAAATAATATACTGGAAAAGTATACTGAAAAGTGGGTTTTGTCTAATGAATAATAAACTTTTAACCATTCGGGGTGATCCTTTATGCATATGCATATCCTTTTATGGTCGTTAGCTATTTTTTTTGGACGAATCACAGATGTAACTCTCGGGACAATAAGAATAAATTTTATAGTCAGGAGAAGGAAGTTTTTTGCAGCTGCTATAGGTTTTTTTGAAGTAACAATTTTTGTTGCAGTTATCGCAAGAGTTATACAGGATTTAAGTACCAATATTTATGGAATTTTTGCATATGGTGCCGGATTTGCAGTTGGAACCCTTGTTGGAATTACAATATCTGATAAACTTTCAAAAGACTTAATAAGTGTAAATATTATATCTAAATTCAAAGCTAATGAAATTGAGGAAAGTTTAAGACGGGAAGGATTTGGTGCTACCTGGTATAAAGGATTTGGTAAAGATGGAGATGTGAAGATAATTAATGTGGTTTGCAGAAAAAATAATTTTGTAAAATTAAATAAATTAGTTTTTAATATTGATTCAGAAAGTTTCATTACTTCTCATACTCTTGAAAATCAGCGAGGCGGTTTTATGTATGGTTTTAAGAAAAAATAATTTATTAAATCTTAAAACGCTATTTATTATTTAAGATAAAAATTACTTATAGATTTCCAATATTTGATACTTGATTTCTATTATTGAACATATTTAAAATTAATTAAATTAAATAATTATTTATTAAAATATAAGAAAATCAGTTAAAATGTTATTTTAAGCAGCAATTAAATATTAAAATATTTGCAAATTTTAAAATTTTAACGTATTCTTCTTTGTTTAAAAATGTAATCATAAAATTTAATTAAAAATTTTAATGATTATTACATTAAAATAAAATATAATTTTGCCTTTATCTTTTTTAAATTTTAATTTAAATATTATTTAAATTTTATAATATTTTTTTAGCAAAATAGTTATAATAAAATGAAAAAAAATGCAAAACCAATTGTATTAATTTCAAGTTATCCTCCAAGACTGTGCGGTATCGGTACTTTCACGGAAGAAGCCAGAGAATTTATCCAAAAGTTACATCCTGAAAGAAATGTGTTTGTTATAAGCCATACAGATGGAGAGGGTGACGGTGTTTTTCCTATAATTGATATTAAAAAACGTTTCTGGTGGAAACCTGTTGTTAAACAAATAAAAAAGCTTAATCCTCATGTTGTTCATATTGAGCACGAGTATGGGTTATATGAATATGTTGATGATAGAGGAATGGGTGATGGAAATCAAGGTTTTCTTGAATTACTTGATGCCATAAGTGAGTACCCTATAGTAGTTGAACCACATACTATTCATGGGAGACTTAGAGATTTTGAGGAAAATTTTATTTATGAACTGTGTAATGCAGCTGATGTTGTTATTTTTAAGAGTGAATATCAGAAATGGCGATTAAATTGGACTTTTACTCAAAGAAAATGGAAAATGCCATCCAATATAATTATCATTCCTCATGGTGCAAGGCCTGATATGTACTGGGCGCCAGAAGAAATTCCAAAATTAAAAGAGGAGCTTGGCTTTAATAAATTAAAATATTTAAGTAATCGTCTTGTCGGGTTGGTTGGCTGGATTCAATCAAATAAAAGATGGGATATTCTTACTTCTATCTGGGAGGAAGTAGCAACAGAAATTAAAAAAAAGACTGGAGAATCCTGGGATTTACTTGCAGCTGGTAAAATGAGGGATCTTAACCATTTAAGTGATTATCAGAAATATATTAAGGAAATTGAATTACTGGAGCAAAAGGGTTTTGCACATTATTATGAATTTATACCAAGAGGAGAAATATATTATAAAATTATGGCAGTATGTGATTTTATAGTATTGCCTTCCGTTGATGAAACACAGTCAGGTACTCTTGCAAGAATAATTGCTTTAAATAAGCCATTTATAACAACTGCTCCTATGGAAGGATTAACTGCACAAACACTTGAAAGTGAAGGCGGGTTTTTATTTACTTCCAGAAAGATGTTAAAAGATAAAGTTATTAAGCTTGCTTGTGATGAAAATTTAAGAAAAGAGTTTTCTAATAATCTTAAAAGATATCTTAAAGAAGTTGTATCCTGGGAAGTAGTTGCAAGACAGTATAAATATGCTTATAAGCTTGCAAGATTAAGTAAAATTAAATCAATACCTGTAAATATACCACCTGATTTTTAATTTATTTTTAATTTATTTTGTAATTTGTAATCTTCTTGCTGCAAGATGAGCCATTAAGAAGCATATATTTGATTCTGCTCCCTGATTTAAATTAACGCCTTCAGGGGTTAAAGAATCATAACAAGCAAATTCATTATCTATAAGTGGGATTTTATTTATATTATTTCCCCAAAACCAGTTATACCATTCTTTTGCTAAATTCAGATAACGTTTATCATCTGTTGCATTATAAGCTTTCTCAAGACAGCATACCATATAACCTGCATCAATGGGTTGTTGATCATACAAAGCTTTTTCTTTACCTTTATAATACCATCCCTTATTACCGATTGGTGCAGGAACATTATTTTCCTGACAGACATTTATTAAAAATTCTGTGGTTTTTTTTGCAATTTTAAAGCTAATTTTACAACCTCTTTTTATATAAGTTTCCCATAACGACCAGGGTATTATTGCATTTGCATAAACAAGATAATTTTCAAACCATACCCATTCCTTAGAAGATGTTTTATCAAATAATTCAAAAAGTTTCTTTATAAGTTTATTCTCTAAATTATCCGGGTAATCCATATTTAATAGTCCCAATAAAGCTGCTGAGATAGCTCTTGGGGAAGTCCATTCATAAGCATCCTTAATTAAATTTTCAATAATATCTCTTATTTTTATTTTAGTTTGATATTTTATAAATTTGTTATTATAAATTGTAAGCAAAGCCCATAAGGTTATTCCATAAGCTTCTTTTAAATTTGGTACTGAATTATTTTCTTCATTTCTAAAAATACAATTACCGTTATTTTCATAACAAAAATGGTAAAGTAAATTATCTTTTCTTTTTGCTTTAATTATGAAATTAAGATAAATTTTTTTTAATTTTTCATCATTAAGATTATTTACCAGAATAAGTGCACGTGCCTGATCTTCAAGTGCATACCCAAATGCAGGATCAGGCTTATTTAATTTTGAATGCTGATAAATTCCAATATTTGTTGTTAACAATCTTATTTTTTTAAGTATATCCATAAATTTTTAATTTTTATTTGTATTTATTTTATGGATTTTTATTATTTAAGCTTTCTATCACTTTATTAAACAACGCAAGATGCTGCAGCGCCACATTATACCAGGTCATGAATCTACCGAATTTATATGTTTTCTTTTCCATTGCTATCTTCTTTTTGGGATTATTTAATACTTCCAATACTGCATCAGCAATGGCCTTGGAATCTCTAAAAGGTACAATAATTCCTCTACCATCATCTAACACATCTTTTGCATATAAATATGGAGTTGAAATACAAACCTTTCCTGCTCCTATTGCATAAGCCAAAGCCCCGGATGCAGATTGCTGAGGGTCTAAATAAGGAGTAATATATATATCTATTACTTTTAACCATTCTATTAGCTCTGCAAGTGATAAATATTTATTTATAAATTTAACATTTTCTTCTAAATCAAGCTGCTTTATTTTTTCTTTAAGAAAATTTCTATATTTTTCTCCTTCAATTTGCAGTACCACAGGATGAGTTTGACCAATAATCAGATATAAAATGTTACTGAAATATTTTTTTATTTCAACTAAAGCATCAATTATATATTCAAGCCCTTTAACCTCTGATAAAAGATTTATATTACCTAAAATTAATTTACCTTCCAGCCCTTTTTGTTTTTTATGCAAATCATTTGATCCAATAGGTATATCAGGTACACCATGTGGTATAATTTCTATTTTTTCTTTAGGATAATTATATTTTTTTACAAGTTTATTTACACTTTGAGGCATCATTACTATTACTTTTTGCGCATATTTAATTACATCTTTTAATATCAGTCCATAATCCTTATCCGGATTTTCAGGAATTGTATGAGTAGTTACAACTAAAGGCTTTTTTAAAAATTCAAGCAATTTAATTATATATTCTCCGAATTTGCCTCCATATAATCCAAATTCATGTTCAAGAACAACTATATCTACTTTGGATTTGTTAATATAATCAGCAGCTTTAATGTAAGATTCAATTTTATACTGGTTAATCTTAAATTTAACTTCGGGCGGATAAATAATTTTATCTTCCGGTTTTATTAAAGCAATAATCTCAATCTTAGAATATGGATTTAGTCGGCTAATTGCTTCTATAAGGTCTTTAGTATATGTAGCAATTCCGCATTTTCTTGGAACATATGAAGATATATATGCCATATTAATTCTTTTATTTTCTCCCTTTAAAACTTTTTCGAATTTTTTCATTTTACCCCCCTTCACAATTTAACAAAATTTAAAACAGAAAATTGAAACAATTTTAACATTTAATAGTATAAATAATTACCTGATATGCTAAAAATTCAAAATAAGTTTATTAAGGGTTTATTTTTTAATAAAAAAAAATAATATGGTAGCACATAGGGGATTTGAACCCCTGTTTTAGCCTTGAGAGGGCTACGTCCTGACCACTAGACGAATGCGCCATGCAGTGTTAAATTTTAATTTCTTTTATATTTTTTGTAAATACCCGTTAATTATACTGATATTTAAAAAAATAAAATTTGCCTGTTATTTAAACTTTTAAAATTATAATATAAAATATTAATTAATTTTATTTTAGAATTTTTAAAATTAAAAAGTATAAAAAATAAAGGTTAATCTGCCTCATTATTTAATATTGTATCTTAATTTTTTATTAAAAATAATAAAGATTAAAAAGAATAAAAAAATTGCAAAGAGACGAGAACATAGAAAGTGCAAAGGATATAATAGAAGCCTTATCTAAGATAGGGCATGCAATTACTTCTGATTTGTATCTTGAAGACATATTAAAACTTATTGTTACAGTTACTGCAGAAGTAATGAATTCTAAAATTTGCTCAATAATGCTTCTTGATGATAGAAAAAATGAATTAACTATAAAAGCAACTCAAAGTATGAGTAAAGATTATATCAATAAGAATCCTTTAAAACTTGGGGAAGGTATTGCTGGTAAGGTCGCTTTAGAAAATAAACCTATCGCCGTTTATAACATAATGGATAATGATGATTATAAAAATAAAGATATTGCAAAAAAAGAAAATCTTTCTTCGATGTTGTGCCTTCCGCTTCATGTTAAGGGAAAAGTTATCGGGGTATTAAATTTATATACTTCAGAACCACATAATTTCAGTGATTATGAAATAAATATCTTATCAACTGTTGCTGATGCAGCTTCCATTGTAATAGAAAATTCAAAACTAATAGTAGAAACAAATCTTATTCGTGAAGAACTTGAATCAAGAAAATCAATAGAAAGAGCAAAAGGAATTTTAATGTCAGAGCTAAATTTGACTGAAGAAGAAGCATTTAAGAAAATTCAAAGATTTGCTATGAATAATAGAAAAACGATGAGAGAAGTTTCTGAAGCAATAATAATGTCTCATGACATGAAAAATATTTAAACTGTTAAATTATATACTATAGGGAGCATCTCCAATTTCGTGATAGTAATAAAAGTAAAACTTAAGGGCCGGGATGGGTTATTTCGAAAACACGCAAGCTTTTTCCCAGAGAGAAAAAGCTTACTTAAGTTTCAGGCTTCGCTCTCCTCTTTGAAGAGGAACCATGCCCGCTTCGCCTTCAAATAGTTTTCTAAAGTAACCCATTCTGGTCCCAATAATTAATTTTTTATCACGTGACTGAAAATGCCAACTATATTATAAATTATTATAAATTACTTTGACAGATAAATGAAAAATAATTATAGTATTATGAGTTATAAGGATGTTATTTTAGAGTTTTGCCATATTAAGTTTTGTAATATTTAATATAAATAATTAAATTAACAAATTTAAGGATATATATTTCAAATTTAAAGATACTTATTTTAATTTTAAGACGGTAATTTTTAATACGATTTTATATATAAATAACTAAAATTTAATAGATTTTTTCTAAATTATAATTAAAATATATTTTAAAATAATGATTAAAAATAAAAACTTATGTGAGTGAATGGAGAGGAAAACTGATGAATAAGGCAATAGGTTTGATAGAAACAAAGGGCTTTGTTGCAGTTGTAGAAGCCGCAGATGCAATGCTAAAAGCAGCGAATGTAAAGCTAATTAAATATCAGAGTATTGGCGGAGGTTATGTTACAGTTATTGTTGAAGGTGATGTCGGGGCTGTTAAAGCTGCTGTTGATGCCGGTGCTGCTGCTGCAAAAAGAGTTGGAGAAATATTCTCTGTTCATGTTATTCCAAGACCTCATGAGGAAACCTCTAAATTATTATAAAATAGTTTAAGGTAACTTTTAAATTTAGCATAATTAATTTTAATAGAGATTACATTCTTTTTACTTTTTAAGTTTTATCAAAAAGTAAGCTATTTATAATTATTAAATATTATTTTGCTATACCTGTCTGTCTTCTTATTATTAATTTTTTAATTCAAGAAGGGACTATCTATGTGCGATCTGTGCATGAAGCATGGTGCGGGTGGTAAATGGTATTTAAATGCTAAACATTACTCAGATGAAATAGTCGAGAAATATAATCTCAGGGATTGCCGGGAAAATGGTTTTAAATACTAACGGAGAGGAACTTTAATTTAAAAGATTTTCATATATATTTTAATTGACAATTAAATAAAAGCTGATATTATTTTTTATACTAAAAATTAAATATGTTTTATACGCAATGCTGTGTATAAGAAAGGTAAAGAAGCCTTCTTAAAACAGAGATGTTTTTTAAGAGGGTTTTTTGTTATTTAAAAATAAAATAATATTTATAACTTTTGGTTTTTATTGAAAATATAAAATAAAAATTCGATGTATATTTTAGTTTAAAAATAAAAGAGTATATATATTTATTTATCAAGTTTAATTTAAATAAAAACATTAAACTATGATTGTTGTTAATGAATAAGATGAAGCAATATGACTGGAAATAATTTTTTTAAGGAAATAAAGATTAAAAAATGGATTACAAAGAATATATTAAAAAATTAAATAATGAATTTAATCAAAGCAGAGTTAATCCTGTATTTAAAGCTTCAGGGGAAAAATATGTTTCTGATTACAGGGTTCCGTCAGGTTGTGCGATTTTTGGGATAATTAATGAAGGAGGCACACTATTTGATGGAAGAATGGTTATTGACGGAATAACAATGATGCATGATAGATCTAATGGATTGGGCGGAGGTTTTGCTGCTTATGGTATTTATCCTGATTATAAAAATGAATATGCATTTCATATCTTTTATGATGACAGTCTTGCAAGAAAAGAAACAGAAATTTTTCTTCATAAAGCTTTTAAGATATCATATGCTGATGAAATTCCAACAAAAAAGGTTTCAGCAATTTCAAATTCCCCAATTTTAGCAAGATATTTCTTAATACCTAAAAATATATATTCTGAGCTGGAAGAAAATAATAATAACAATTATAACAATAATATGAACGATGAAATTATTAATCGTGCCCAGGAGGATTTTGTTGCAAGTTTTGTTTCAAACTTTAATGCTGATTCCAAAGGTGCTTATATAATTTCTTCAGGAAAAAACATGGGTATTTTTAAAGGAGTAGGTTATCCTGAAGATATAGGGGAATTTTATAGATTAGATGAATATAAGGCTTATATCTGGACTTCTCATGGAAGATTTCCAACAAATAGTACAGGCTGGTGGGGCGGAGCTCATCCTTTTGGTTTTTTAAACTGGTCAGTTGTTC
>JAMDEN010000009.1 GCA_023487035.1 Actinomycetota bacterium | reverse complement strand
CATGATCGACATGCCCGATAGTTCCGATATTCATATGAACTTTATTTCTTGTAAATTTCTCTTTAGCCATCTGTTTTCTTCCTTTCTTAAATATAAAAATTTGTTTTAAATTACTTAAAACTTTAACTTTAAATGTAATTTGTTATACTGCAACTGCTCCTTTAACTTTTTTAATAATTTCATTTGCAATATTTTCAGGAACAGGTTCATATTTTTTAAATTGCATTGTAAAAGTAGCCCTCCCCTGAGTCTTTGAACGTAAATCAGTTGCATACCCGAACATATTTGCAAGAGGAACTTCAGATTTAATATTTGTCATTTTATTTCTGGTGTTAATTTCATGAATTTTACCTCTTCTTGAATTAATATCACCTATAACTTCACCCATTGATTCCTCAGGAGTTACTATTTCCACTTCCATTATTGGCTCCATTAATATTGGAGCAGCTTTTAACATTGCTTCTTTAAATGCCTTGGAAGCAGCTATTCTAAAAGCAAGTTCAGAAGAATCCACTTCATGATAAGTTCCATCAAGTAAAATTGCTTTAACATCAATTACAGGATAACCAGCCAATTCACCTGTCTGCATTGCATCTATAACACCTTGCTCTACAGGTTTAATAAATTCTTTTGGGATTGCACCACTTTTGATTTTATCTTCAAATATAAATCCCTTACCATATTCATTAGGCTCAAATTTCATTATTACATGCCCATACTGTCCTTTACCGCCACTTTGTCTTATATACTTTCCTTCAACCTGAACTGTTTTTGTAATAGCTTCTCTATAAGAAACCTGGGGTCTTCCAACATTTGCATCAACGCCAAATTCCCGCATTAGCCTATCAACAATAATTTCAAGATGAAGTTCACCCATTCCAGCAATTATAGTTTGGCCTGTTTCACTATCGGTACCAACCCTGAAAGTAGGATCTTCTTCAGCAAGTTTATTTAATGCCTTATTTAATTTATCAAGATCCATTTTTGTTTTTGGTTCAATAGCAATGGAAAGAACAGGTTCAGGAAAAGCAATTGTCTCATATTTAATAGGCTGTCTTGGATCACAAATTGTATCCCCCGTACTAACTTTCTTTAATCCAATTACTGCAACTATATCTCCGCAATAAGCTTCATTAATCTCTTCTCTATGATTTGCATGCATCAAAAGCAGTCTGCCAATCCTTTCAGTATTGTTTTCAGTGGTATTTAAAACTTGAGAGCCAGTTGTAAGCTTGCCTGAATAAATTCTACAATATGCAAGTCTTCCGACAAAAGGATCAGTCATTATTTTAAAAATATATCCTGAAAATGCTTCATCATCACTTGTTTTTCTTACCTCCTCTTTATTATTTTGAGGATTTATACCAACTGCTGGAGGCAAATCAACTGGAGAAGGCAGATAATCAACTACTGCATCAAGTAAAGGTTGAACACCTTTATTTTTAAATGCAGCTCCACATAAAACAGGAATTGCTTTTACTTCAATTGTAAGTGCTCTTAAAGCCTTCTTAATTTCTTCTGGTTTTATCTCAATATTTTCAACATACTTATGTAAAATATCATCATTGTAATTTGCAATATTTTCAATTAATTCCATTCGTGCATTTTTGGCAGTTTGAACCATATCAGCAGGTATATCAGTATAATCATACTTTAAACCCATTTCATCTTTATAAATATATGCTTTCATATTTATAACATCAATCATTCCCTTAAATGAATCTTCCCTGCCAATTGGAATTTGAATTGCAACCGGATTAGCATTTAATCTTGCCTTCATCATTTCAATAACATAATTAAAATCAGCTCCGCTTCTATCCATTTTATTAACAAAAGCAATTCTTGGAACATTATACTTATCAGCTTGTCTCCATACAGTTTCAGATTGAGGTTCTACACCCCCTACAGCACAAAAAAGTCCTATCATTCCATCAAGAACTCTTAAAGATCTTTCAACTTCAACAGTAAAATCTACATGACCAGGAGTATCAATTATATTTATTCTATGATTTTTCCAAAAAGCTGTAGTAGCAGCAGAAGTAATGGTTATACCTCTTTCCTGCTCCTGAACCATCCAGTCCATAACAGCAGTTCCTTCATGAACTTCTCCAATTTTATAACTTTTGCCGGTATAATATAATATTCGTTCCGTAGTAGTAGTTTTACCAGCATCAATATGCGCTGTTATGCCAATATTTCTTGTATGTTTTAGTGATACTTGCCTTGTCATTTATGCACCTGTAAATAATCATCAAGATAAAAAATATAAAAAAATATATAAATATTAAATAATTAAATAATAATTGATTGGTTAATAAAATTACCATCTATAATGAGCAAAAGCTTTATTTGCTTCAGCCATTTTATGAAGGTCTTCTTTTTTCTTTACACTGCTTCCAGTGTTGCTGGCAGCATCTAAGATTTCTCCTGCAAGACGCTCAGCCATAGTTTTTTCTCTTCTTTTTCTTGAAAAACTTATTAGCCATCTAATGGCAAGAGTATTTGCCCTGTCATGAGAAACTTCTACAGGAACCTGATAAGTAGCTCCTCCTACCCTTCTTGGCCTGATTTCAAGAGCAGGTCTTACATTTTCCATACATTTTTCAAGTATATCAAGTGGATTTTCCTTTGTTTTTTTGCCAAGAATCTCAAAGCTTCCGTATACAATTTCTTCTGCTGTACTTTTTTTACCACGCCATAAAATTTTATTAATAAATTCTGTTACCATCTTACTTTTGTAAATTGGATCTGCAGCCAATTCTTTCTTGGGAATTCTTCCCTTTCTTGCCATTTATAACTCCTTATGAAGTATTTCCTTAATATGTAAAATTTAATTAAAACTTTAATTGTTCTTAATAAACAATTTTATTTTTTAGTTAATTATTTCATTTAAATCAAGCTTAAAAATTTATAAGATTAGCTTTTTAACCAATCACTTACTATAAACAAAATAATTATGAATTAATTATAATTTATTACCAGTCATTACGTTTTTTTATTGTTTAGGTTTTTTAGCCCCATATCTTGAACGTCCCTGTTTTCTTCCTTCTACACCTGAGGTATCGAGTGTACCTCTTACAATTTTATATCTGACACCTGGTAAATCCTTTACTCTTCCACCTCTAACAAGTACTATAGAGTGTTCCTGGAGATTGTGCCCTATTCCAGGGATATAAGCTGTAATTTCTATCCCATTTGTAAGCCTGACTCTTGCAACTTTTCTTAATGCAGAGTTTGGTTTCTTAGGTGTAGTTGTATAAACTCTAACACAAACACCTCTTCTTAAAGGATTTCCCTGAAGAGCAGGAGTTTTCTTTTTCTTTTTAATTTTTACCCTTGGTTTTCTTACTAACTGATTTATAGTAGGCATAAAGAACTCTACTTTCTAACTTTAATGATAATAATTAATAATTTTTATAACCTGTAATTAAATATTTTTACCTCATAGCATCATAAACTCAAATATGATTAAATTAAATAATTCTAAAATAATTTTAGTTTAAATAGCTCTGACTTTTTAAAACTTACTAAATTAATTTATAATTTATTAAATTTTTATTATTAAAAAATTAATTTAACTCAGATAGATTAAAAAATAATTATGTAACAACAACAAAACACACTCTTTATTTCAGAGCGCAAGTTAGTAGATTATCATTTTAAGATTAAATTGTCAATAAAAAATAACTTCATAAGACCCTTTAAACTTTTTAAAACTTGCGCCTGAATTAAAAAACTTTTAAATATTTAATTATTAAAATTAAAATAAAATACAAATAATTTAATATAAAACTATAATTTAATATAATTAAATAATATAATTTAACAGATCAAATAAACAGGTATTAAATATTTAATTCAAAAACATTTCCTTCATCTTCATCTGTATTTTTTAACATCTCAATATCTTCATTATTTTCTTCCTTATAGCCTGGATAAGTTAGCTCTATGGTTCTATATCTTGTCATTCCAGTTCCAGCAGGAATATTTTTACCTATTATTACATTTTCTTTAAGACCGATTAAGTAATCGGTTTTGTTCTCTATTGCAGCATCAGTTAATACTCTTGTAGTTTCCTGGAAGGAAGCTGCTGATAAGAAGCTGTCAGTTGCAAGAGCTGCTTTTGTTATACCCATTAGATTTTGCTTTGCAAGAGCAGGTTTTTTACCTTCTTCGATAAGCTTTTTATTTTCTTTTTCAAATATTAACCTGTCAATTAATTGGCCTGGAAGAAAATTACTATCACCTGATTCTAGAATTGTAACCTTTTTTAACATTTGTCTTACAATTACTTCAATATGTTTATCATTAATTTCAACACCTTGAGCTTTATAAACATCTCTTATTTCTCTTACAAGATATTGCTCACAAGCTTTAATCCCATTAAGCCTTAAAATATCATGAGGGTTTCTCTGACCTTCTGTTAATTGATCTCCAATTTGAACGAAATCACCTTCATTAAATCTTAATTTCGCATGACTTGGAATTTCATATGATTTTTCTTCAGCCCCATCATTATTTAAAATGCTTAATTTTAAAAATTGTGAATCCATTTCTTCAATTTTAAGATTACCTGCTGCTTCAGAAATAATTGCATGCTCCTTAGGTTTTCTTGCTTCAAATAGCTCTACAACTCTTGGAAGACCGGAAGTAATATCCATTCCTTCAAATGTTTTTTCATGTTTATGAATATATCTTTTCTTTTTTGCAGTTGAAATAAGTATTGCAAACACTTGATTTCTGTCAACATTTAAATTATTTGTAAGCAATAATTCCTCACCTTTTGGCATTACAATATCAATTAACTGACCTGCTTTAACCGATGATTTTTCTCCTTGTTCCATTTTCACTTTAAATGTAAGTTTATGAGGAATGCTTTCAATATTTATTTTTAACATATTATTAGGAACACCATATAATTCCTGCTCTGAAGGAGGACTGACATAATCTAAAATATCTCCCTGTATTTTTAAACCTAACTGATTTAATAACTCTTTTGGTAAAACAAGTTTTCCTTTTACAGGTGATTTTATGGATCTTTGTATAACCGTTGAAGCAACACCACCTGTATGGAAAGTACGCATGGTTAACTGGGTTCCGGGTTCTCCAATTGATTGTGCTGCAATAATTCCAACTGCTTCACCAATATCAACAACTTTGCCTGATGAAAGATTTCTTCCATAACATTTCTGACATAATCCTGCTTCTGCTTCACAGGTAAGCGGTGACCTTACATTTATTTCCAGTATATTTGCCTGTACTAACTTCTGAAGAATTTCTTCATCTATCTCTGTACCTTTGCTTACCAGAATTTCACCTGTAACAGGATCTTTTACATCTTCCTGACTGCTTCTTCCAATAAGATTCGGGTTTGGTTCTCCTTCAAGATTTAATACGTATAAATTTATACCATCATCAGTCCCGCAATCATTAATTCTTATCATTGTATCATGAGATACATCAACCAGCCTTCTTGTAAGATAACCTGAGTCAGCAGTTCTAAGAGCTGTATCAGCAAGTCCCTGTCTTGCACCATGAGTTGAAAGGAAGTATTCAAGAACAGTAAGACCTTCCCTAAAGTTTGATTTGATAGGTCTGTCAATAATATCTCCTCTTGCATTTGCAACAAGTCCTCTCATTCCTGCAAGTTGCCTTAATTGTTTAATATTTCCTCTTGCTCCAGATGTTGCCATCATATAAATGGGATTAAACCTGTCAAAATTTCTTTCCATAGCTTCAGCAACAGATTCATTTGCTTCAGACCAGCTTTGTATAACTCTTTCATGTCTCTCATCATCAGTTATCATTCCTTGCTGGTAATAATTTTCAATTTTTTCTATATTCTCTTCAGCATGCTTTAATATTTCTTTTTTCTTTGGAGGAACAATAATATCATCTATTCCAATGGTTAAACCTGATTTTGTAGAATATAAAAATCCTAGCCTTTTAACATTATCCAAAACTTCTACAACAGAATAATTCGGATACTTTTTAATGCATCTATTAATAATTGAGATAAGTTCTTTTTTTGCAACTTCTTTATTAACAAATTCAAAATCTTCAGGTAAAGCCTCATTAAATAATATTCTACCTGCAGTTGTTTTTATTACTTTCCCCTGTATTTTTACTTTTATTGGAGTATGCAGTTTTATAAAACCATAGTCATAATCTCTTAATGCATCTTCAGTTGTTGAATAATATTTTTCTTTACCATCACTTTTAATCCTTTCAGATGTCAGGTAATAAACACCTAGTACCATATCTTGCGAAGGAGTAGAAACTGGTTCTCCGTTTGCAGGTGAAAGTATATTATTTGATGCAAGCATTAAAATAATTGCCTCAGCCTTTGCTTCATTAGATAATGGAACATGAACAGCCATCTGATCACCATCAAAGTCTGCATTAAACGGAGGGCAAACAAGAGGATGAATTTGAATTGCTTTCCCTTCAACAAGAATTGGCATAAAAGCCTGGATCCCAAGTCTATGAAGCGTAGGAGCTCTATTTAAAAGTACAGGGTGATTTTTAATTACTGCTTCCAGAATATCCCATACTTTTTCATCTCCTCTTTCAACCATTATTTTTGCACTCTTTATATTTGTAGCAAAACCTGCATCAACAAGTTTCTTCATAACAAATGGTTTAAACAATTCAAGTGCAATTTGCTTAGGAAGTCCACACTGATCAAGTCTTAAATTTGGATTTACAACAATTACAGAACGCCCTGAATAGTCAACCCTTTTCCCAAGAAGATTTTGTCTGAATCTTCCTTGTTTTCCTTTAAGCATATCACTTAAAGATTTAAGTGGCCTGTTACCTGCACCAAGTACTGCTCTTCCTCTTCGACCATTATCAAACAATGCATCTACAGCTTCCTGCAACATACGTTTTTCGTTGTTAATAATTATTTCAGGTGCATCAAGTTCCAATAATTTTTTTAACCTGTTATTCCTGTTAATTACCCTCCTGTATAAATCATTTAAATCTGAAGTAGCAAATCTTCCACCATCAAGCTGAACCATTGGACGAAGATCTGGTGGTATAACTGGTAAAACATCAAGAATCATATATTCAGGTTTATTATTTGTATTAACAAAAGAAGAAAGTATCTTTAATGTTTTAATAGCCTTACTTCTTTTTTGTCCTTTGGAAGTTTCGATAGTGAACTTTAGTTCTTCGACTTCTTTTTCACAATCTATATTCTTAAGAAGCTCTTTTATTGCTTCAGCACCCATTCCGCCTTTAAAATAAGCACCATAAATTTCTCTTAATTTCTTAAAAAGATTTTCATCAGAAATTAACATTTTTTCTTCAAGATTATGAAATAATGCTTGTGCTTTTTTAACAAGTTCTATTTGTTCCTGATAAATTTCTTCTTCTTCTTCAAGAAGTTTTTCATTTTCTTTTATTATTTTAGCAATTTTTGCTTCAATATCTTTTTCTGATTCAATTTCACTGTCATCAAAAGCTTCAAGCTCTGTAAGAGGTTCGCCTTCTTTGTATCTTTTAAGGAAATCTTCATTTGTTGTTTTTATTTCCTTTATTCTTTCATCATGCAGCTCTTCCATTTGAGCAAGATAATCTTCATATAATGTCCTTATTTTATCTTTTTCAGCATTAATTTTATCTTTATTAATGGAAATAATAATATACGAATCAAAGTAAAGAACTTTTTCAAGATCCTTTGGGGTAAGCCCTAATATATATCCAAGTCTTGAAGGAACTCCTTTAAAAAACCAGATATGTGAAACCGGCGAAGCAAGCTCAATATGCCCCATTCTTTCTCTTCGCACACTTGAACGTGTTACTTCTACCCCACATCTTTCACAAATAATTCCTTTAAATCTAACTCTTTTATATTTTCCGCAATAACATTCCCAGTCTTTTGTAGGACCAAAAATTCTTTCACAAAATAATCCGTCTTTCTCAGGTTTTAACGTTCTATAATTAATGGTTTCAGGTTTTTTTACTTCTCCATTTGACCATGAACGTATTTTTTCAGGTGATGCCAGTCCAATTCTTAAAGCATCAAAATTATTTACATCTATACTTATAGACATTTATAAGTTCCCCCTGTCCGAGTGAATTAAAAAAATTTTATATAATATTTTTTTAAAATAATTTATTCTTCAAGATCATGAAAATCATCTTCTTCAAAGTCTTCAAATAATTCTTCCTTTTTCTTCTTTGGTTCAGAATCATTTGTAAATACCAGATTTTCGTCATGCTGGAGATCTATTCCAAGTTCTTTTACGGTTTTCATAATCTCATCTTCATGACCCATTATTTCAACTTCTTTTCCCTCTTCAGATAAAACTTCAACATCGAGCGACAAACTTTGCATTTCCTTTACAAGGACTTTAAATGATTCAGGAATTCCTGGTTTTTCAATATTTTCACCTTTTACAATTGATTCATAAGTTTTAACCCTCCCAAAAACATCATCTGATTTAATTGTGAGCATTTCCTGTAAAATATGAGAAGCGCCATACGCTTCAAGAGCCCATACTTCCATTTCTCCAAATCTTTGTCCTCCAAATTGTGCTTTTCCTCCAAGAGGCTGCTGAGTAACAAGAGAATAAGGGCCAGTTGAACGTGCATGAATTTTATCATCAACCAGGTGGTGAAGTTTTAATATATAAATATATCCAACTGTAATATCTCCAGCTATTTTTTCTCCACTTTTACCATCATAAAGAGCAACTTTTCCTGTTTGAGGAAGTTTTGCTTTTTTTAATACTTCTTTAATCTGGTCTTCTTTCGCACTATCAAAAATTGGAGTGGAGCAGTAAATTTTTCCATCTTCCTGTCTTATATTCTTAAAATCCGGATTATCAGGCTCATCCCATCCTTTATATGCAGCCCAACCAAGATGAGTTTCCAGTATTTGTCCAACATTCATTCGGGAAGGTACACCCATAGGGTTTAATACTATATCAACCGGGGTTCCATCTTCCATATAAGGCATATCTTCTTCTGGTAAAATTACTGAAATAACACCTTTATTTCCATGTCTTCCAGCAAGTTTATCTCCTACGGAAATCTTTCTTTTTTTTGCAATAAAAACTCTTACAAGTTCATTAACTCCCGGTGGGAGTTCATTACCTTTCTTCTTGGAAGAAATCTGTATATCTATAACCTTGCCGCTTTCTCCATGAGGAACTTTAAGAGAGCTATCTCTTACTTCTCTAGCTTTTTCACCAAATATTGCTCTTAATAGTTTTTCCTCTGCTGTAAGTTCTGTTTCACCTTTAGGTGTAATTTTACCAACCAGAATATCTCCTGGTTTTACTTCTGCACCAAGTCTTATTATTCCTCTTTCATCAAGATTTTTTAAAAGTTCCTCACTTACATTAGGTATATCTCTTGTAATTTCTTCAGGACCAAGTTTAGTGCTTCTTGCTTCAATTTCATGTTTTGAAATATGTATGGATGATAATATATCTTCTTTCACAAGCCTTTCAGAAATAACAATAGCATCTTCATAGTTATATCCTTCCCATGGCATAAATGCTACAAGAAGATTTCTACCAAGAGCCAACTCCCCTGAGTCAGTGGCTGGTCCATCTGCAATTACATCTCCTTTTTTAACTATCTGACCTTCACTAACTATTGGCCTCTGATTTATACAAGTACCCTGGTTTGATCTTTTAAATTTATATAGCTTATATTCATCTCTTGCAATGGCTTTGCCTGTTTCTTCATCTTTATATTCTATTAAAATATGGTCTCCAGTTACTTCCATAACCTTACCATCATGTTTTGCACAAATAATTTGACCGCTATCATGAGCTAATTTCTTCTCCATCCCTGTTCCAACGAGAGGAGGTTCCGGATCTATTAATGGAACAGCTTGCCTCTGCATGTTTGATCCCATTAATGCACGGTTTGCATCATCATGCTCAAGAAATGGGATAAGAGACGCTGCTGCACTAAAAAGTTGCTTAGGTGATACATCCATATAATCCACTTGAGAAGGGTCTACAGATACAATCTCTCCACCCAGTCTTGCAAGAACTTTATCTTCTTTAAATTTTCCGTCTTTTGTAAGTTCAGCAGTTGCCTGCGCAATGGTATACTTTTCTTCATCATCTGCAGTTAAATATTCAAACTCATTCGTTACTTTACCATTAAGAACTTTTCTATAAGGAGTTTCTATAAAACCAAAATCATTTAATCTGGCGTATGTAGCAAGTGAACCTATAAGTCCGATATTTGGACCTTCAGGAGTTTCGATAGGGCACATTCTTCCATAATGAGAAGAATGAACATCTCTAACTTCAAAACCAGCTCTTTCTCTTGAAAGTCCACCAGGACCTAATGCACTTAATCTCCTTTTATGAGTTATTTCTGCAAGCGGATTCGTCTGATCTAAAAATTGTGAAAGTTGTCCACTTCCAAAAAACTCTTTTAATGCTGCTACAAGAGGCCTTATATTGATAAGTGTTTTTGGCGTAATTGTTTCAACATCCTGAGTTGTCATTCTTTCTTTAACAACTCTTTCCATTCTTGAAAGCCCTATTCTTACCTGATTTTGAATAAGTTCACCTATATTTCTTATTCTTCTATTTCCAAAATGATCAATATCATCAATTTCTCCTATTCCATCCATCAATTGCAAAAGATACTTAACAAAAAGAAAAATATCTTTGCTATGAAGAATATATTTATCCTCGCTGTTTATCTCCATTTTTTCATCAACAGTTCTTAAATATTCTTCAATATCAGGATCAAGTGGTGTTTCAATATCTAATTTTTTATTTAATTTATGTCTTCCAACCTTACCCAAATCATATCTTTTAGGATTAAAAAATAACTGATTAACAAGACTTTTCGCGCTGTCTCTTGTTGAGGGCTCACCTGGTTTCAATTTCTTGTAAAACTCGATCAAAGCACCTTCTTCTGTTTCAGTTATATCTTTATCAAGAGTATTTTTAATACAACCAGTCTTATCGAAAGGACCAAATAAATTTAACAAATCCTGATTGTTTCCAAATCCTGCAGATTTAAGAAAAATGGTTAATAAAAACTTTCTTTTTCTGTCTATTCTAACATAAGCAACATCCTTTTTATCTGTCTCAATCTCAATCCATGAACCCCTGGTTGGAATTAACTTGCCAAGATAAATTACTTTATCTTTTTTCTTGTCAATATCGCTGTCGTAATAAGCACCAGGTGATCTTACAAGCTGTGAAACAACAACTCTTTCGGTACCGTTTATAATAAAAGTCCCGGTTTCTGTCATCATTGGAAAATCACCTAAAAATACATCTTCCTGCTCGCTATATTCGCCTGTTTCTTTATTTACAAACCTTGCCTTAACCTTTAAAGGTGCAGAATAATCCATGTTTTCCATTTTACAAACATCAACCGGCGCATTAGGTTCTCCCCATGAACAACCTAAAAATTCAAGAGACATATTCCCTGTAAAATCTTCAATAGGAGAAATATCTCTTAAGGCGTCCTGAATACCCTCCTGTAAAAACCAATCAAATGACTTTTTTTGAATTTCAAGTAAATGGGGCATTTCAATAATTTCAGAAATCCTGCCGAAATCATATCTCTGGATTTTTTTATTTTTTTGCATTAATAATTCTCCCCTTTATTTAAATTGCAAAATAATAAACTTTATAAAAATTTTGATTTTAGTGAAAAAGGAAACTTACTAGCTCACTTTCTTAGAGGATAAAATAATGCCCTAAAAAGTTGCAAACTCTTAATATAGCAAACTTCTTATAAATGTCAATAGACAAGCTGCTATTTTTTTATTTTTATTGTCATGGGGATGTTGTCACGGGGACGTATAATTTGACAACAAATGAATTTGTCACGAGCATCAGGGACGTATAATTTGACAGTCAAAACTATATGTAAGTTGCCAACTAGAGGAATTTTCAATAGTGTGATTTTTTTCTTCTAAAAGTATGTCAAATTATACGTCCCCGTGACAAAATTAACTAAATTCTATTTAAGTTCTACTTCTGCTCCGTTTTCTTCAAGCTCTTTTTTAATTTTTTCAGCTTCTTCTTTTGAAATTTTTTCCTTAACTAAACTTGGAGCACCATCAACTAAATCTTTAGCTTCTTTAAGACCAAGTCCGGTAACTGCTCTTACAACCTTTATTACTTGTATTTTCTTTTCTCCTGCAGATTTAAGCATAACATCAAACTCAGTTTTTTCTTCTTCAACTACAGCAGGAGCAGCAGCTCCGCCGGAAACTCCAGCAGCAGGTGCAGCTACCATAGCTTGAGCACTAACTCCAAATTTTTCTTCCAAAGCCTTAACAAGCTCTGCTAATTGAAGTACTGTCATATTTTCAATTGCACTTATAATATCTTCTGTTTTTAATTCTTTTGTCATTTTTTTCCTTCCCTAATATTTTCTTGTTATTTTCTTAACTATTTAATTTGTTAACTTAAGAATTTAATTAAATTTTATCTTTAATTAATATTAAATTAATTTAATTAGCTTTTTCTTTTTGAATTGCACTTAAAGTCATCACTAATTTTTGCGGTAGATTATTAAGTACATTTACAAGCATACTTAAAGGACCGGCTATTGCACAAACAACTTGAGAAATAAGAATTTCTCTTGATGGTAGATTTGCAAGCATATTTATTTCATTAGCACTTACTAATTTCCCATCAATTATTCCAGCTTTAATTTTTAAAAGATCATATTCTTTTATTATATCTTTAAGAACTTTAGCTGTAGCAATTAAATCTTTATGACTTACAATTACACTCGTGGGTCCTTTAAAAACATTGCTAAGATCTAAATCTTTAAAGGATTCCGATGCTGCAATACTTGCAAGAGTGTTTTTTAATATCATTAAAGTTGCATCAACTTCATATAGTTTATCCCTTATAACTACTGACTGATCGGACTTTATATTGCTATGATCTGTAAAAAACAGGCCATTATTATTTAAAAACTCTTCCTTTATTGAATTGACCTTATTTAATTTTTCACTTTTTATCAATTTTAAAACCCCCGTCTTAAAATATTAATTTATTTCCTTTTTAAAAAACAAAATCGACCCATAAACTTAACAGGTCGATATCATCTTTTTTTTATCAACCTGGTCAGGAAATTAAGCTGTTAATACTAATTTTGCAGCACCTGACGTCTATGGTTTGCTTTTTATCTTTAAAATTAGCGTACCTTTTCTTTTAAGCTACTTCTCCCATTTCTGATTCAACAGATTTATTTAAATCTATCTTTAAACTTGGCCCCATTGTTGATGACATATAAATAGATTTAATATATTTACCTTTTGCTGTTGATGGTTTTGCTTTTATGATTGCATCAATTAAAGCTGAATAGTTTTCAGCAAGCTTATTGGCATCAAAACTTACTCTTCCAATAGATATGTGTATAACACCATATTTATCTGTTCTAAACTCTAGTCTTCCTTTTTTAATTTCCCTTACAGTTTTTTCTATTTCCATTGTTACAGTTCCTGATTTAGGGTTTGGCATTAATTTCCTTGGACCTAAAACTTTTCCAAGTTTACCAACACTTTTCATCATATCAGGAGTAGAAATACAAATATCAAAATCAAGCCAGCCGCCACTAACCTTCTCTACAAGATCATCTCCCCCAACATAATCTGCACCGGCATTTTTTGCTTCTGCTGCTTTTTCTCCCTGAGCAAAAACAAGTATTTTTGGAACTTTACCGCTTCCATTAGGAAGAACAATTGTTCCTCTTACTATTTGATCAGCTTTTTTGGGATCTACGCCTAAATTTATTGAAAGATCGACAGATTCATCAAATTTAGCAAAACTATGCTCTTTAATCCATTTTATAGCTGAAAACGGTGAAACAGGAACAGTCCTGCTTCTGTCCTTAGCTTTTTCAATATAATTCTTACCTCTTTTCACAATAACCTTCCTTTTAAAGTACTTAGTCCTATGATTCTATAATTTTACACTACTTTAATTCCCATACTTCGAGCAGTTCCTTCAATAATTTTTACTGCTGCTTCAACTGTACGTGCATTTAAATCTTTAAGCTTAAGTTTAGCTATTTCTTCAACTTGAGCTTTCGAAATTTCTCCAACCTTTGATCTGTTAGGTTCTTTTGAACCTTTTTCAATGTTTACTGCTTTTTTTAATAAAACAGCTGCAGGAGGAGTTTTTGTAACAAAACTAAATGTTCTGTCTGCGTATATAGTAATAATTACAGGTAATACCGTACCTGTCTGATTGGCAGTTTGTTCATTAAATTGCTTACAAAACTCCATAATATTGATTCCATGCTGACCAAGAGCAGGACCAATAGGAGGAGCAGGATTTGCCTGACCTGCTGTTACTTGTAACTTAACTATTGCTGTTATTTTTTTTGCCATTTTTTCCTCTTTATAACAAAATATAAACTTATAATATAATTTTAAAATAATTTATGTAACATCTTTAAATTTTAGAAACCTGGTCAAAATTAAGCTCAACTGGTGTTTGCCTTCCAAAAATTGATACCAGAACTCTCAATTTACCCTGATCTATATTTATTTCACTTATTGTTCCATCAAAATTAGCAAATGGACCACTAATAACTTTAATGGGCATCCCAATTTCAAAGTCAGTTTTAGCTTTTGGTTTTTCACCGACTTCTTTCTTCATAATCCTATTAACTTCATCTTCAGAAAGAGGTTGTGGGGAGTCTTCGCTTCCTACAAACCCGGTAACTCCAGGGGTATTTCTAACAACATACCATGAATCATCATCCAGAAGCATCTTAACTAAAAGATATCCTGGAAATACTTTTTTAGATGAAACATGTTTTTTACCACCATGTATTTCCATAACATCTTCTGTGGGTATATAAATATCAAATATTTTATCACTCATATTCATGGATTCTTTCCTATGCTCGAGATTTATTTTAACTTTGTTCTCATAACCGGCATAAGAATGAATCACATACCATCTTGGTCTCATAAAAATTTATACCTTCATTACTATCTTTACTAAATTTTAGCTAAATATGCAATAACTCTTACCCAAATAAAATCAAATACTCCAAGCAATATAGAAAAAATCGCAATCGTGACAAGTACTACAACTGTATATCTCCATAGCTCCTGTCTTGTTGGCCATGATACTTTTTTTAATTCATGTAGTACATCTCTGAAAAATTTTGCAATTTTTCCTGGAAGCTCTTTAAAAAATTTCTTCCAGTTTATTTTTTTCCTTGATGGAGGCGTGGGAGTTTTTCTCTCTTGAAGCATTTTCTCCATCATTACTTTTTGCTTAAATTTATTTGGAATTTTTTGCTTAGCCATTTTTTTTATTTTTTAACAAAATTATATAAATTGTAACAAAAACAACTTTTTATGGCAGGGCTGGAGGGATTCGGTCTTTCGTCTCGCTATCGCTCGCTGCAGAGCCGCGGACTCCTTCCGCTTCGCTTCAGTTAAGTCCTTTCGAATCCCTAAAATATGCCACTGGCATATTTTACAGCCATCTTTATAAGTTTACTTTTCAAATAACAAAAACAACTTTTTATGGCAGGGCTGGAGGGATTCGAACCCCCAACACTCGGTTTTGGAGACCGATGCTCTACCGATTGGAGCTACAGCCCTATCTGGTCTCCTTATGTACTGTATGCTTTTTACACCATTTACAATATTTTTTAATTTCCATTCTATCAGGATCATTTTTCTTATTTTTAACGCTTGTATAATTTCTTCTTTTACAATCAGTACAAGCAAGTATAATATTAACTCTCACTTTGACTCCATCTTAAATATTGATGCCATAAATAAAGACAAGTTAATAAATTAACATTTACAATTATTTATGTCAACTTATAATTTATTTATTTTTTTATTTTACCATTTACCTTTTCTAATCCCTATCCTGTATTTTAACTTAACACATCAATCTATTATCTTAGCTATACTTCCCGCACCTATGGTTCTTCCGCCTTCACGGATAGCAAATCTGAGTCCCTCTTCCATT
>JAMDEN010000008.1 GCA_023487035.1 Actinomycetota bacterium | reverse complement strand
TTGTTGTTGTAGAAGTGCTCTTGCAGCCAACCATAGATAATGTAACAACCAAAGACAGTACAAGAATTACGACTGCTGTTAAAACTAGTGGTTTTTTCATAAAGAACCTCTTTCTCTTTGATAATTAATGCATTGTTTTTAAACTAAAGGAAAGCTGCCTGCTTAATTTTTTTAGAACTTTACCGGAATTAGCTTTCTTAAAAAATAATAAATTCATCACCTCCCGTAAGCACAATTTATAAAAACATTTTATGTAATTTATTAAGTATGATTCAAAAAAGAACAACTGTTTAATTAATTGTTAATATCTAAAGGTTAACATATTAACGTTTAGATAATAAATTTTTTTATAATATTTGTCAATTTAAAAACTTTAATAATATATGAATAAAAATTATAAGCTATTTAAAATATCTAAAACTTTACTCACAAAGTTTTCACCAGTTTCATAACTAAGCAAAGTTGTGCTTGATTCATATCCGCTATTGTTAAAAGCATCTTTTGTACAGGTATAGCCAGGAAGACAACCATTTGATAATTCAAATACCATAGTGTTTTTAAATGGAGATTTTGCCTTTATTTCTAAAGCGAATTCAACAAATATTTCTCCAGGAAGACAAACAATTATATTGCCATTAATTTTTAAAACAAATATTTCAGCAGGAACTTCATCTTCCAGCAAGCTTAACTTCCATCTTTTTTCTTTCAATAGGACATAACCCAGAAGATCTTCGGCGCCCAAATAATTAAGATATGCATTTTGAATATCAATATATGAAGCATTTGAATTTTTTAAATAATCATATTTTTCTTTAAGAATTTTAAGTTTATCTTGAGCGATTTCAATTGAGGGTAGCTCTCTTAATATTAATTCAGTTTCAGTTGAGAATATATCTAAAGTAATTTCATCACTAAAAGTCATTTTTTCTAAAATTTTAATTGCTTCTTTTCCTATTTCATAACCTATCCTTTTAGCTTCTTCGAAACTCTGGCCTTTTCTAAAATATCTTGTACTTTGATTTCCCGATGCTCCTTGGGAAAATAAAAATACAGCGTCTGGATTGGATTCTGCAAAATATTCTCTAATATAGCCTGGATAATCTGCACTGACAAAATTATTATCTTCATGCAAGACAGTTGGATGAAGTGCATAATTTACCAGACAAGCTTTTAAATTATCTTCACTGTCTTTTAAACCTATTACCCAAACATCTGTATCTGCAGGTCCATTTGGATTTATTCTATTGCCTCCAATTCCCTTTTCTTTTCCACAATTTCCACAACCAAAACCTATTTTTGCATCAAATTGATTGTTGGAGGCATTTATTATTAAATTCGTTACTTTATAAATTAATTCATCTAAATATGCATGATCAGGTTCAAAATTATTTTTTAATGCTTCCAAGTCTAACATACCAGATGTCCATGGACTCGAATGAGAGTGAGAACTTGAAATTATTATATCTTTTTCTAAAACATTTAACTTTTCTGAAACATTTTTACATATTATTTTGATATATTTTTTTGACAGCATTAAAGTATCAAGGCAAACTAAAAATATATTCTTACCCTTGCTAGATAAAAATATACAGCTTCCGTACAAATGATCATGTATGCCAATATTCTTTCTCAGATAATGAGGATAACCTGCAAGTTCTATTCCCTTTTTTGGTGATATATTTTCTATTGATACACCTGCAATAAATTCGTTACTAATATTATTTACACCCACAAGATTCTCCAATATTTAAACTTAAATCTATTTCTATCTTTTTTGGATTATTTCTTTTTTTTAAAATTTGCTCTATAACTAAATCTGCAGCTAAAATTCCGAATTTTTTATCTACTCTATGCAAAGATGTAATATATGGATGGAATAAAGTATTTATATCATATTCATCAAATGTTACAAAAGATATATCTTTAGGATATTTTACTTTCATTTCATCAAAAGCTTTTATTGCTCCTGTACCAAAAATCGTATTAGACGTAAATATTGCATCAGGATTTTTATCTTTTAATAATTCTACCGTATGTTTATAACCGTTAGCTTTATTTATTTCACAAAATACAACAAGGTTATCATCATATTTTATCCCGTTTTTCTCTAAGGCTTTTTTATAACCTTCAAATCTCTGAATTGATACATTATTTTCTAATAGTGGTAAAATTAAACCTATTCTCTTTTTATCATGTATCTTAATTAAATGCTCAGTTAAAATCATAGCACCATACTCATTTTGCATATAAATATAATCACAATCAACACCTTCATGTAGAATTTCCATTAAAACTAGGGGGATTCTATTAATATTAGTAATAGTATTGAGTAATTTATCACTTAAATTAGATATAGAACTCATAATAATCCCATCAACTCGATGGGATATAGAAAGCTCTAAAATATATTTTTCTTTATCTGCATCAGATCTTGTTTCAAAAATCATTACATTGTAGCCATATTCCTTTAATTTATTTTCGGCCTCTCTAATTATTTCAACATAAAAATCATTTTTTATAGATGGTATTATAACTGAAATGATGTTTGAGCTATATTTTTTCATAGCCCTTGCATTTATCGAAGGATAATAATTTAACTTTTCTATTGCTTTTTGTATTTTTTCAGCAGCATCCATGCTAATATAACCCTTTTTATTAATATATCTTGAAACTGTATTAGCAGAACATCCTGCTTCTTTTGCTACTTCATTTAATGTTGTAAAAGCCATAATATTAGAAAAATAAATATATATTAACGTTAACATAAAATAACAAAAAAATGTCCTCATGTCAACATTTATTCAGTCAATTAAATAAATTTAAATTGAAAAACACTCCTTAAGGTACTGGAGTAACTAACAAATAAAAGTTTAAGAAATAATTAAAATACCGTAAACGGTCGTGTTAAGTTGAGTATTTTATTAAATCATTCTCCAAAACCTTCAATACTTTCAAGCAGAAGTTCGGAAATATCCATGACTTTTATTTTTGATTTTTCTTTCTTTAATGCCCCCGCAATTGTTCTGACACATTGCTGGCATGAAGATACAACAATATCAGCTCCTGAATTTATTA
>JAMDEN010000019.1 GCA_023487035.1 Actinomycetota bacterium | reverse complement strand
ATATAGTTTTGGGTGGTACAAAGCTTGCTGCAGAAAACATTATTTAAGTGGTACAATGCTTCTGCAAAAAACTGTGTTTTAGTGGTACAAAGGTGGTGCGTAAAATTTGTTAAAAGTGGTACACTTGAGGTGCGGAATCACAAGAAATACAAAATTTAAAGAAAAAATAAAAGAAAATAGTTTAGAACTATATCAGCATATTAGTGATTATTTAAACTATATAAATTTAATATTTGAAATAAGAAATTCTGTAATTCATAGAGAAATTTTTGCTCAAATGACTATTGACAATAAAAATGATGGATGGAAAGGTAGTTTCCTAGATATAAATATTGAAATATTTAATTTATTTTGTAAATTAGATTCAGAAAGACTAATATTTGAGGGAGTAAGTTCCTGGGGCTTATATGAAAATTGTTCAGATTTTCAATGTGTTGATATGTATATATTTGCAAAAAGAGCCTTAAAAGAAATAATAAAATTTTCAACAAAATATTTAGGTTTATTAGGATATTCTAAAGTAGATAATTCAGGAGAAATATTTGATAAATATACTTTGTGTTATTATTGATAAAAAGAATTAAAAAGTTAATTATGAAATCTTTATATTCTATTAATCTTTTAAATAATTTAGGTTAGAATTATAGAGATTTGAGTATGTAGTCTTTATTTCAGAATTTAAAGCATAGGTGTGCCAAATTTCACTTCAATCTTAAAAGTTCTTGCTATTACAATATTTGGGCAATAATTCAAAATTCGAATATAAAAATCTGGAATCAAGAATTAATTTATTTATTCAATTTTAATCTTGGCCGTAAATAGATTAAAAAATAGTATTAAATATCGGAAAAGAAATATAGTTAGATATATGCAGGATTTTAATAATATAACTCTTAGCACTGAAGAAAAATTAAGGTTTTTAAAAGCAGCTTCAGAATATGCTGATAATAGGCTATTGATTCAGATTAATAATAGAATAAATGAGTCATATGATTTAGAGTTACATACTATTTTACATATAGGAATAGCTATGAATCTTTATTTTAAAAGCTTGATTGAAACTTTAGAAAACAAGAATATTCTTGCTGCATACATGGTATTTAGAAGTTTGGTGGAATCATTTATAAATATTCAATATATAATGAAAGAAGAACAACAAAAAAGAAGTGCAATTTTTGCTTTGGATGATTTTAAAACACAAAAAGTAGATTTAGAAACTATTAAAGAACTTTTAAAAAAAGACATAGGTAAAGTAAGTTTAGATTCTAGGTTGTCTAGCGAAGAAAATTGTAATAAACAACTTAAGAAAATAGAAAATGAAGAAAAGAATGTTTTATCTAAATTAAAAAAATACTATGGAGTAGAAATCAAAAAATCTGATAAAAATATACCAAGCTATTATGATCGTGCAAAAAATACAGGACTTATAGAAATGTATAATATTGTATACCGTAGGCTTTGTCGGATAACACACTTGTCACCAAGTGGATTAAAAGAGCTAACGAAATTTGAAAATAATAAATATGTAATAAAAGCAATAGATACTGAAAAAGAAATTGATATTATTATTCCAGAAGCTTATAGAATTTATCTTTTAACAATAAAAGATATAATGAAAAAATTTAATCTAAATATAGAAAAAGATTTTGAAATAATGGAAGATATCATTAAAAAATTGGAGTAATGAATTCTATAAGTAAAAATTATGGATAAAATAGAAGAAATATTTTATTGCTTTTTTCCTATCGATAAAGAGATAGATTCACTTTTTTTTAGTAAGAGTAGTTTTAGTCAAAAAATATATGATCCCCCTTCTTACATAATAGATATATTATTTTTTAATGTATTAGGATGTATAGACTTTGGACCATTCGATAAAATTAGATGGCATACATATTTTTCTTATAAAAATGTTACATTTTTAATACATGATTATAAATTTGGAAGCACAACAATAAGATATGAAAATAATGATTCAAGTAAAGCAAGTGTTTTGAAAGAACTTTTAAAAAAAATACAAATAGCATCTAAATTAATAGATAAAGAACTAAGAACATTTTTAGAAGAAGAAATAGCCAAAGAAAATTTCTATATAAGAAATTCATATGCTAATTTAAAATCTATTTATGATTTTTATAAAGATAAATATATAAAAACTAGAAAAAGAATTGCTAACCTTAGCCAAGATAAAAAGAGTTTTTCTAAGGATTTTAATGATTCTATAAATAAAGAATTGAGATTAGAGCGAGAATGCCAGTACTACATGTTTTCAGTAGTATTAAGTTTCTTTTCGCTATCTGAGTTTTTATTAATTTCTTTATTATGTTTTTCAGAAAAAAAAGTAAATTATATTGAATTTAAAAATTTGTCTTGGGATGAGAGATTTATAAAAATTTTTAATATAGACAGTAATAAAACAATATGCAAAATTTACAATGAGCTATTAGAAATAAGAAAGGAATATCGAAATCCCTTGTCTCATGGTATTTGGGCACAATATGAGCATTTATTAGTTCCGTTAAAGAATCATGGATTATTACCAATATCATATGAGATTATTGGAAAAAATATGATATTTGGTATAGATAAAGGAATTTCAATGAATAAAGTTCTAAATACTTTTAACATTTTTTTTAAATATTTAAATTCTGATCAATTTTATAGAATGGTCGTTAGATATTTAGAATTTTCTTTTCCCATTCCATTTGATAAGAATAGAATAAAACATATTAAAAAATTTATGGATGATGAAGATAAGTTTGAAGAATACTTAATTAGAAGAGATGAATACGAAACTGCTGTGATTAATAGAGATATTTAAGAAACCTAAATATAATTATTTATATTCATTGGCGTTTCAAAATTCAATATCCAAGATAGATAAATATTATTCAATTAATAATCGATTCTAATATTAATTTTAAAAGTTCTTGCTATTGCAAGCTTTGGGTAGCCAAATGGTTGAGTGGGATATGTGCCACTTCAAAGCATTTGTTCCTGATTAACGACGGTCCAAAAGAAATAGAAAAAATGGTATAATAGTGAAAGCAACAGGCAAAAGTTTCTGCATAAACTCAT